>DAHZZC010000049.1 GCA_027435495.1 Planctomycetales bacterium | reverse complement strand
GGCCCCCCTCCCGTGATAACGGCGAACCCAGCATGCGCGAGGAGGTCGCCGAGTTTCTGGGCCTCGACGCACATCGGGTGCGACGGGTCGAACCGGGCCGAGCCGAAGACGCTGACCGCAGCCCCGACCTCCGCCATCGTGTTGATCCCGTGGACGAACTCGCCCTGGATTCGCAGGATTCGCCACGACTCGGTGTGAGTAAACGCACCGCTCTCGGGCGACCAGGGAGACGGCTCGCCGCTCCCGCGGCTCTCCAGGAATTGCTCGTCGGCAGTGCGGCGCGGCCCCGTGCGCCGAGTCTCATGGCGGTGGGACGTCGGAGGCACGGCCCCGTTCGCCTCAGACTCGCGGCCCGGCGGGTGCGCTTCCAAATATCCGCGCGGCGACGAATCCGGCCCGCCCGGCCGGCCGACGAAACCTTCTTGCTCCATCGCCTGTCTTCTTCCGTCGAAAGGGGAAAGGCGCCCGATGATCGCACAGTGGCCCGCACCACAGCGCGGAAGCCCCCTCATCGGGCGGGAAATTCGATCGAATCATCCAGGTCTATCCATCATTCATTCTAGAGAAGAAACGGACCGCAACTAGCCCTGGCCGTCGGAATCACCCGCCAGAGTCTCCCCGGGATACGAGAGGCGTTGTAGAATGGCAACATTCGCGCCGGCGCTGTGATCGTCGCAACGCCTGGCCTGTTCTGCCCCAGGACTGGAGAAGCCTCCGGCGTCCATGAATTGTCCGACCCACCCCCCCACGCCGACGGTTCGCGACCCACTGGCCAGTTCCCCCTTCCTGAAGGCCTGCCGAGGCGAGCCGACCGATGTCACCCCGATCTGGCTGATGCGGCAAGCCGGTCGATACATGGCTGAGTACCGGGAGTTGCGCGCCCGGGTCCCCTTCCTCGACCTCTGCAAGCGGCCAGAACTGGCAACCGAGGTGACGGTCACAGCGGCGGAGAGGCTAGGAGTCGATGCCGCCATCCTGTTTGCCGACATCCTCCTTATCCTCGAGCCGATGGGCTTCGAACTCGAATTCACGAAGGGCGAGGGACCCGTCATTCACAACCCGATCCGGACGACGGCGGACGTTGACGGCATCCGGCCATTTGAGGACCCGGCACCGCTCGATTTCGTCTACCAGGCGGTTCGGTCGATCCGGTCGGCGCTCAGGTCCGACCTCCCGCTGATCGGCTTCGCCGGGGCACCCTTCACCCTGGCCTGCTACGCCATCGAGGGAGGCTCGTCGCGGCATTACGAGAAGGCCAAGGCGTTCATGTACCACGACCCGGGCGCCTGGGACGCGTTAATGAGACGGTTTGTCGATGCAACGGCAACGTACCTGAACGCTCAGGCCGCTGCCGGTGCGCAGGCGTTGCAGATCTTCGATAGCTGGGTCGGAAGCCTGAGCCCGACCGATTATCGACGATTCGTTCAGCCGCACATGGCCCGTCTGTTCGCCCAGCTCGACCCAACGGTGCCCACGATCCATTTCGGCACCGACACCGGCTCGCTCCTGGAACTCCAGTGTGAAGCGGGCGGGACCGTCATCGGCCTGGACTGGAGGGTCAACCTCCGATCGGCTCGCCAGCGACTTGGAGAAAGTCGAGCCGTCCAGGGGAACCTCGACCCGGTCGTCCTGCTCTCAAACCAGGCCGAGATCGAGTCCCAGGCTCGGAGGATCCTCGACGAGGCCGGCGGACGCCCCGGGCATATCTTCAACCTCGGTCACGGCATCCTCCCGACCACCCCTGTGGAGAATGTCCTGAGCCTCGTGGATTTCGTGCACAATGCATCCTTGAGAAGGACCCATTGATCGGGTGCGATCGGCTGACCATCGGGCCGCAAGTCTGTTAAAATCCAGGAGTCAGCGATCCAGCTCGATGTGTTCGGCAAGCGAACAAGCATACGCGACGGGATTGACAAACACGGATGCCAGAGTCGCTTTTTCCGAGCCTTACGCGTTGGAATCGAATAAGCTGCGAGCGGTATCCAGAAGTCGCGTCGTGGCGGTAGCGTCTCATTGGAAGGGCTCATCACGAGAAGGGACGAGCGAAATTGGCCGAGGTGAAATTCGACCCGGCGCGGGCGAAACGTGTGGTGGTGGTGGG
>DAHZZC010000048.1 GCA_027435495.1 Planctomycetales bacterium | reverse complement strand
CGCCCCCCTTGCGTCAATCGCCGCGGCTTTCCATACTCAGTTCGAACGGGTTAGGTCCGCGCGCCCAGGTCGTGGGGCCGGAAGGACCTTTACCTTGACGTGCATAAAAGGAAATCGGGATGCATCGATCGCTGACGGGGATCAGTCGCTTCGTTTTCGCCGGGGGCCTGGCCGCGGCATTATTTTTCGCCGGGCGGGCTCCGGCCCAGCCAGCCGGTCATGAGGCCGACCTGCGCCCTCCGGCCGTCCCGCTGGTCGCCAGCGATCCTTATCTGAGCATCTGGTCAATGTCGGATACGCTCAACGGCGACACCACCCGGCACTGGACCCGCCATCCCCACCCGCTCGTCAGCCTGATCCGCGTCGACGGCAAGTCCTACCGCCTGATGGGCGCCGAGCCGAAGGATATCCCGCCGATCGAGCAGAAGTCGGTCCAGGTCTTCCCCACCCGGACGATCTACGAGTTCGCGAATGAGAGCGTTCGCGTCTCGCTGACCTTCACCACGCCCTCGCTCCCCGACGACCTCGACGTCCTCGCCCGCCCGCTGACCTACCTGACCTGGGACGTCCGCTCGGCCGACGGCAAGAACCATGAGGTCTCCCTCTTCGAGAGCACCAGCGCCCTGCTGACGGTCAACGAGCCCGCGCAGAAGGTCGAATGGAAGCGCGAGGCGATGGGCGACCTCACGGCGCTCCGGGCCGGTACCGTCGATCAGACCCTCCTTCCGCCGGCCGGCGATGACACGCGGATCGACTGGGGGTACGTCTATCTGGCCGCCCCGACCTCGCAGACCTCGTCAGCGATGGGGGCGAGCACCGAACTGGCCGCCAGTTTCGCCGAGCGGGGGACCCTCACCGATCGCGACGACGCCCAGATGCCCAGGGCCGCGAATGACCACGAGCCGGCCCTGGCGTTTGCCTTCGCGCTCGGCTCGGTCGGCGACCAGCCGGTCTCGCGACACCTCATGATCGCCTACGACGAGATCTACTCAATCAAGTTTCTCGGCCAGAAGCAGCGGCCGTTCTGGCGCAGGAACGGCGCCGGGCCGAAGGAACTGTTCGCCGATGCCGCGCGCGATTACGCGAAACTGGTCGATCGCTGCAAGGCGTTCGACGAGGAGTTGATGGCCGACCTCACCCAAACCGGCGGAATCCGGTTCGCCCGGATGTGCGCCCTCGCCTATCGTCAGGCGCTGGCTGGCTGCGGCCTCTCGGCCGACGCCAACGGCCAGCCGATGCTCTTCCCCAAGGAGAACAGCAGCAACGGCTGCGTCGCGACGGTCGACGTCTTCTATCCGGCCGCTCCTCAGTTCCTCCTGATGGGCCCCACCTACGCCAAGGCCCTCGTCGCCCCTGCGCTGGTTTACAGCACCTCGAAGCGCTGGAAGTTCCCGTTCGCCCCGCACGACGTCGGCACCTATCCACAGGCCAACGGCCAGGTCTACGGCGGCGGCGAGGAATCCAAGAATGAAGCCGACATGATGCCGGTCGAGGAGAGCGGCAACATGATCCTCCTCTGCGCCGCGATCGCCAAGATGGACGGCAACGCCGACTTCGCCTCGAAGTGGTGGACCCAGCTCACGCAGTGGGAAGGCTACCTCGAGAAGTACGGCGAGGACCCGGAAAACCAGCTCTGCACCGACGACTTCATGGGTCACCTCGCCCACAACGCGAACCTCTCGGTCAAGGCGATCCTCGCGATTGCCGCCTACGGCGAGATGTGCAAGATGCGCGGCGATGTCGCGTCGGCCGAGAAGTACCACAAGCTCGCCCGCCAGTACGCCGAGCACTGGATGAAGATGGCCGGCGACGGCGACCACTACCGGATCGCCTTCGATAAGCCGAACACCTGGAGCCAGAAGTACAACCTCGTCTGGGACAAGCTCCTCGACCTGGACGTCTTCCCGGCCGAGGTCGCGCAGAAGGAAGTCGCCTACTACAAAAAGGTGATGCAGAAGTATGGTCTGCCGCTCGACTCGCGCACCAGGCTCACGAAGTCGGACTGGTGCCTCTGGACGGCGACCCTCGCCTCCGATCGCGGCGACTTCGAGGCGATCGTCAACCCGATCTATGACTACCTCAACGAGACGACGGCCCGGCTCCCGTTCGTCGACTCGTTCATCACCGACAACAAGAAGAGCGACGGGATGCGGGCCCGGCCGGTGATCGGCGGGCTCTTCATCAAGATGCTCGAGAACGACTCGACCTGGAAGAAGTGGGCGGGCCGCGACCGCTTCCAACTCGGCGAGTACGCCCCGGCCCCGGTCCCGCCGAAGATCACCGAGGTGGTGCCCACCTCGCGCACACAGCCGATCACCTGGCAATACACCACTCGCCGCCCGGCGGAGGGCTGGTCCCGCTCCGACTTCGACGCCCAGGGCTGGAAGGAAGGCCCAGGCGCCTTCGGCACCCGCGGGACGCCCGGGATCAACCCCGAGACCGACTGGAACACGCCCGACATCTGGATGCGTCGCGAGATCACCATGCCGGCGAATCTCGATCCCGCGCGCGTCCAGCTCTTCCTGTATCACGACGAGAACGCCGAGGTCTACATCGACGGCATTCTGGCGGCCCGCGAGCCGGGATATGGGACGACCTATCAGCCGATCGAGATCTCCGAGGCCGCCCGGGCCCGCCTCAAGCCCGGCGCCCGCCTCGTGATCGCCGTCCACTGCCATCAAACGGGCGGTGGACAGGGAATCGACCTGGGATTCGTCGATGTGAGCCAGAAGCAGCCCTGAGCCCCAGCATGAACGAAGGGAGGGGCGGTCTAACGGCCGCCCCTCCCTTCGACTTCCATTTTCACGAGAACTCGATCAAAAGCACAAGGCCGGGCACACGGGCCCGGCCTTCTCAGAATTCTCGGAAGCACCCCCACGGGGACTCGAACCCCGGTCCCTTGGCTGAGAACCAAGTATCCTAGGCCGCTAGACGATGGGGGCGAATCGAACAAGGATAATGATACACGATGACCGCCGGGGATCAAGTCGATTTCTCCATTTGTCC
Organism: Planctomycetales bacterium; assembly: GCA_027435495.1. GTDB lineage: Bacteria > Planctomycetota > Planctomycetia > Isosphaerales > Isosphaeraceae > JAKAUH01. The sequence goes on along the minus strand of DAHZZC010000048.1, from coordinate 3,267 downwards.
GGACGGGGTGACGGCTGGGAGGTTCCTCGTCCGCGCCCCAAGCGTCAACGCCGTCCGACGGGCGCTGCACCGGGCGCCCGGGGGCGTGAAGGTCGTTGGACGAGAGGACCGCGAGACAATCCTCTGCACCCACACGATGGATGACCACAGCCTCGCCCGGCACTGGCCGGTGATCCTCAGCCGGCTCGACAAGGCAGGGCTCGCCGTGGTGCCGACGGCCGGGGAGCGAGGATCGGACTTATGACGCCGTCGAAGAAGAAGCTCAAGTCGGTCAGGCTTTCCAGCCAGACCGTTTCGAGCGGGTCTGGCTGGAAAGCCTGACCGACTTTCTTGCCGCCGTAATAAGAGATCTCAACCGAATGGTACGTCCCCAAGGAAGATGGGCAAGAGTCTGGGCAGAAGAAGCGTCCCCCAGATCGCCCAGATTTTCGCCTGGAAGCCACAGGACGTGCCGTTCGTATCGGACCCCTTTCAAGAGAGGCCCTGCATGACTTCGCGGGGCTGGCGGGCTGTGTGAGCGGGCGGGACGCCCGCGCTCCCGGGAGGCCCAAAGGTGTCCGATCCCTTGAGAAGAGGCCAGAGAGTCGATGGCAGCGGCGATAGACTGGTTCTCCCGGTTCTCCCGGGAGCGCGGGCGTCCCGCCCACATGTCCGGGAGCGCGGGCGTCCCGCCCACATGTCCGGGAGCGCGGGCGTCCCGCCTGCATGTCTTCATGGATTCAAAGGGGTCAAACCCGAATGGCACGTTCCCAAGGAAGATGGGCAAGAATCTGGGCAGAATGAGCGGCCCACCAAATTACCCAGATTCTCGCCTGTAAGCTTCAGGACGTGCCGTTCAGATCTCAACCGAAGATCGCCGTGATCGGCTTGCCGGCGGCGATCGGGAGCGGGCGGCCCAGGGTGTCGGTGACCTCGGTGGCCGGGTCGATCCCAAGCGCCCAGAACATGGTCGCGGCGATGTCGTCGGGTGAGACCGGGTCGGTTGACGGATAGGCCCCGATCCGATCGCTCGACCCGTGAACCGCACCCGGCACGACTCCGCCCCCGGCGAAAAGCACCGTGTAGCAGTTCGGCCAGTGGTCGCGGCCGTCGGGACCGAATTGCCGGGTGTTCGTGACCTTCGGCGACCGGCCAAACTCGCCCATCCAGACGATCAGCGTCTCGTCGAGCAGGCCCCGAGAATGCAGGTCCCGGATCAGCGCCGGGACGGCGCGGTCGGTGTTCGGGAGCAGCCGCTCGCGGAGCTGGTTGAAGTTGTCGCCATGCGTGTCCCAGCCGCCGTTCCCCTTGCCGCCGATCGACTGCGAATAATAGACCGTCACAAACCGGACGCCCGCCTCCACCAGCCGACGCGCCAGCAGGCAGCTCTGGCCGTAGGTGGTCCGGCCGTACTCGTCGCGGAGGCGATCCGGCTCATCCGCGAGGTCGAACGCCCGCCGCACCCGAGGGCTGGCAAGCATCGTCAACGCCCTCGCATAAAACGCGTCGATCCCCTGGGCGGTCGACGACCACGAGAGTAAATCGCCCTGCCGGTCGATCAGTTGCTGGAGGCCCCGGCGGTCGTCGAGGCGATCGACCCCGAGCGTCGACGGCAGGCTCAGCTCGGGAAGGCGGAAATCCGACTCGTTCGGGTCCTGGCCAATGAAGAACGGGTCATACGGCTTGCCGAGGAAGCTGGCATGCTGGCCCGGGGTCACGCTCCCGTCGCGCAAAACGTGCGGGAACGAAAGGAATGAGGGGATCGCCGGATCGTCCGACGGCCGAAGCTTCGCCACCGTGCTGCCGTAGGCCGGATAAAGCTCCTGGGTGTCACGCAGGCGGATGTCGTCGAGCGGAGGCGCGTGGCCGGTCAGACTGTAATAGGTCGCCGAGTTGTGGTTCCGCATCCGGTGGTGGACCGACCGGACCTGCGCGAAGTGGTGCAAGACCGTCGCGAACCGGGGCAGGTGCCCGGTCAAGCTCAGACCCGGCTGGGCCGAGGCAATCGGAGCAAACTCGCCTCGGATCCCCGAGGGCGCGTCCGGCTTCATGTCGAACGTATCGAGGTGCGACGGCCCGCCAAACTGGTGGAGAAAAATGACGTTCCGCGCCCGAGCCCGCGCACCCGACCCGCCCGCCCGAAGCGCCGACGGAAGCGCCAGCCCGGCCATCCCCGCGACACCGGCCTGAATCAGCCGACGCCGCGTCCATCCCCCCGCCTGCCGGTATTCCGGACATCCCAGCATGACCGTGCCCCCGCGACCACTGATGGAACGGAATCGGAGCAACCACGAAAAACACGAAGGACACGAAAAAAGACGGATTTATTGAGAATTCAAAAGTTAAATATCAAAGGATTGGTTTGATTGCTGACTGTAATGAGAAATCCTTACGGACCACATCGACCACATCGACCACATCGACCACGGACCACTGCGCCCCACGGACCACTGACTTTCGTGTCCTTCGTGTTTTTCGTGGTTCCTCCTGATCCCCATTGATCATTCGTGGTTAATGGCGTAGGAGGAATTCCTTGCTGTTGAGCAGGGCCCAGGCGATGTCTTCCCAGGCGGTGCGCCGGTCGCGGTGGTGCAGGTAGGTGTCCGCGGTGGAGCGTTCGGCTGGGGTTGGCGTGCGGCCGAGCGCCGCCAGGTAGAGTTCGTTCAGGATCGACCGGTCGTCGCGGTGCGCGGCCAGCAGGCGGCTGATCCGGTTGTCTTCGGCGTCCAGCTTGCGGCGGACGGTCGGGCCGTTGATCATCTGGAACGCCTGCGCAAGCGTTGTCGATTCGGATCGCTCGCACTCGCAGGTGAGGAGCCGCTCGGGCTTGCCGAAGGTTTTCAGGAACGGGATGCCGGGGGCGGCGCCCGGAAGCTGGGCAGCGCGGAGCGATCCCGGGGCGCGCCGGAACCGCTCGGGGACCTCCAGTACCTGGCTGATCGCGTCGAGCAAAATCTCGGCCGGCAGCAGTTTCACCGTCGCGTGCGAGAAGTTCGATTCGTCCTCGGCGTTGGTCGCCTCGGGACGGGCCGAAACCTGATACGTCCGCGACTTCATGATCCAGGCCACCGTTGGCCGGAGCCGCCGACCGCTCCCGGTGAAGTGATCGGTGAGGCTCTCCAGCAATTCGGGATTCGACGGTGGGTTTGAGTCGCGGAAGTCGTCCACCGGGTCGACGATCCCACGTCCGATCAGGTGAAACCAGACCCGATTGACGAGGTTCCGGTCGAACTGGCGGTTGTCGCGAGTCAGCCAGTCGGCCAGGCGGGGCAGGGCGTTCTCCTCGTC
>DAHZZC010000047.1 GCA_027435495.1 Planctomycetales bacterium | reverse complement strand
GTCGTCCTCGACGCCCAGAACCGGGTCAAGGCCATTGAGGGTGCCGAGAAGATCCAGGAAAAGGCCGAAAAGCTCGACCCCCGGGTGCGAGACGCCCTCCGATCGCGGCTCTCGGCCGAGAAGCTCCGAACCCGGTTCGAGCAGGAGTTGCAGATCCTCCCCGACGTCCTTGCCCGCTCCGGCGAGCCCTGGGAACGTACCATGCTCACCGAGGTGGTGGACATGGAACTCGAACTCCGCCAGAAATATGACTATATCGGCACCGTCAAGAAAAACGACCGCGAACTGGATCAGATCTCGGTCCGAACCATCGGGGCGGCCTACCGGGACGATCCGAACTCTCAGACCCCCTCGAAGGTGACAAAGGCGGACCTGAAGGTCGAGTCGTCCGAAGGCACGATCCTCTTCGACCGGATGACCGGCCGGATTGTCTCGGCGAAGGAGAAATTCCATCTCAAGGGGACGATGACCTTCTCGGCCCAGGGGCAGGAGTTCCCGGGCGAGCTCGACGCGACGGTTGAGACGAATCAGGAGTTGCAGATCCCGGCGCCCTGAGCTGAGAGATCGAGTCCGGGAGATCGCGATGGCGAAGAAGCGGCGATGAGGCTCGACGGTCGCAGACCAGGATAGCCCGTGGAAGGAAGCGCTCGACCATTTCTTCGAGCCCTGCCTGCGCCTCTTCTTCCCCGACGCCCACGCCGGGATCGACTGGTCCCGCGGCCACGAGCCGCTCGACAAGGAATTGCAGCCGATCCTCCGACGATCGGAGATGGGACGTCAGTACGTCGACAAGCTGGTGAAGGTCTGGCTCGCCGACGGCCGGGAGCAATGGATCCTGGTTCACGTTGAGGTGCAGGGTTCTCGGGAGGGGAAGTTCCCGCTCCGGATGCACGTCTACAACCACCGGATCTTTGACCGGTATGGCCGGGAGGTCGTCAGCCTGGCGATTCTCACCGACGACGATCCTGGATGGAAGCCGAGCCGGTACGAGTCGTCTCGGTGGGGGTTTCGGACGCTGACCGAATTCCCGATTGTCAAGCTGCTGGAGTACGCCGGAGAATATCAACGGCTGCAATCCGACCCGAACCCGTTCGCGGTGGTGGTGCTGGCGCAACTGAAGGCGATGGAGACGCGGCGCGACCCGGAGAGGCGCCAGGCGTGGAAGGTGCAGTTGGTCAAGGGACTGTACGACCGTGGGATGGGGCGGGAGGAAGTCCGGGAGTTGTTCCGGTTCATCGACTGGGTGCTGGAGCTTCCGGAGGGGCTGGAAGATCGGTTCCTGGTGGAGATGGAAGCGTATCAGCAGGAGAAGAAAATGCCTACATGACCACGTTCGAGCGGCACAGTATGGTGAAGGGGCAGCTTCAGGGCATCGAGACTTCCTTGAAAATCAAGTTCGGCGCCGAGGGGCTGGAATTGATGCCCGAGTTGAAGGAGGTCCGGGATCCCTACCTGCTGGAGGATGTCCTCCACAAGATCGAGACGGCGGAGACCCTCGCCCAGGTCCGTCGCTTCTGGACCCGCAGGCGGAAGCCGAAGGCCGAGCCCTCGGAGTGATCGGAGGCGGGATGCGAGCCTTGACGATGCGGTTCCGGCTCTGGCAGATCAGGACGATCGTCGCCGTGCTGGCCCCGCTGTTCGCGGTCTTCGGCGGCTCGCGAATCAGGCCCTCGCGGAGTTGAAACCGTTCGGCTTCCGCTCGATCATGGACTGGTTCTGGGACGAACGACCCGCCCAACCTCGGCCGATGGAGTCCACTCCGATGAAGAAGCTCATCAACGATCCGATCCGCGTCGTGGAAGAGATGCTGGAAGGGATGGTCGCGATCCATCCCGGGCTGAAGCGGCTGGCGGGCGAGTCGGTTTTGATCCGGGCCGATGCCGATGAGGCGAGAGGCCAGCAGGTCGGCCTGATCTCCGGCGGCGGGAGCGGGCACGAGCCGGCCCATGCGGGCTACATCGGCCGGGGAATGCTCAGCGCGGCGGTCGCGGGGGACGTCTTCACCTCGCCAAGCCCCGACTCCGTCCACGCCGCCATCCGGGCCGTCGCGGCCTCACGAGGGGCGCTCCTGATCGTCAAGAACTACACCGGCGACCGGCTCAACTTCGGCCTCGCCGCCGAGCGCGCCCGGGCCGAGGGAATCCCGGTCGAGATGGTGATCGTCGCCGATGACGTCGCGCTGGCCGGCGCGGGTGGGCACGCGGGACGCCGAGGGCTCGCCGGGACGATCCTGGTCCACAAGATCGCCGGCGCGGCGGCCGATTCAGGCGCCACTCTCGCTGAGGTCGCCGCCGAGGCGCGCGAGGCCGCCTCGGCCGTCCGGACGATGGGCGTGGCGCTCTCGCCCTGCACGGTCCCCGCGGCCGGTCGGCCGGGCTTCTCGCTGGGCGAAACCGAGGTCGAGCTGGGCCTCGGCATCCACGGCGAGCCGGGTGTCCGTCGCGTTCCGATCGAGCCGGCCGATGCGATGGTCGATCGCCTGATGGGCCCGATCCTCGACGAGGTCCACGCCGATCGGGTCGTCCTGCTCGTCAACAACCTCGGCGCCACGCCGACGATGGAACTGTCGATCGTCGCCCGACACGCCATCGATGTCCTCGAGCGCGCCGGCCGTCGGGTCGAGAGAGCCTACGCGGGTACGTTCCTCTCGGCGCTCGAGATGGCGGGCGTCTCCCTGACCGTCCTTCCGGTGGACGATCGACGGCTCGCACGCCTCGATGCCCCGACCGATGCGCCCGCCTGGCCGAACGCGGCGGACCGCCCTCGATCGCCATCGTCGGCCAGCTTCCCGCCGCCTCCTCCGGCGCTGAGGCCCGCCGCCGGCGCACCTCAAACCGCGACGGGCCGCCGCCTCGGCGCCGCCATCCGGGCCGCGGCCGAGGTGCTCATCAAGGCCGAGCCGCAACTCACCGAGCTCGACCAGGCCGTCGGCGACGGCGACATCGGGATCAGCCTGACCAGGGGCGCCCGAGCCGTTCTGGAGACCCTGCCCGCCTGCCCGCTCGACGACCCGGCCGCGACCCTCCACGAACTCGCCCTGACCCTGCAACGTGCCCTCGGCGGGACTTCGGGTCCGCTCTATGCGATGCTCCTCCTCCGCGCTGCTGCCGCGTTGCGATCGAATGACCCCACCGCCGCGACAACCTGGGCCGAGGCGCTCCACGCGGGCGCCGTCGGAATTAGCGAACTGGGCGGTGCCAGTGCCGGCGAACGGACAATGCTCGACGCCCTGTTCCCGGCCGCCGAGACGCTCGCCTCGGGCCTGCACGCCGGGAAGCCGGCGATGGCCGCACTTGCTGAGGCCGTCGAGGCGGCCAAGGGCGGCGCCGAGGCGACCGCCTCGATGTCGCCGAGGCGAGGCCGGACCAGCTACCTCGGCGACCGCGCCCTCGGCCGACCCGACCCCGGCGCCGTCGCGGTTTCCCTCTGGCTCCGGGCGGCAAGCGAGGCGCTCCAGGCGATGGATTGACGTCTCTCGGCGTGACTCGCCCTGTCGCTCGTTCCGGCCGGACGGCCCGAGCAAACTGGGCCGGAAAACGCCGACTCGGGTGACTTCCGATCCGCCGTCGTCGAGATCGCTTCACCTCGCCTCACTGTACCGTTTCTCGACGATTGAAGCTCGCGACCGATCTGGCGCCTCAATGACCTCGCGCCGACCGGTCGGTTCAAGGCTACGAAATCGAGACCAGACAGATGATTGCTGATTCCGAGGGACGGCTGTATACTCTTTGTTGAAACATCGCTCGTCCTCGGTATTTCGAGGATAAATGACGGGAAAGGGTTGGTTCGATGTATCGCATCTACGCCGATGAGTCAGGGACCCATGACCAGAAATGGCTGATCATTGGCATGCTGTTCGTGCCTAATCATGGTCTCTTGCACTCGGAATTGTGCGAGGCCAAGGATCATATCGGTTATTTCAATACTTCATCGAAGAAATCGGCGAAGTACAAGGAAGTCCATCTCACGGAGTTCAGGTCGCCCCGAGATGTCGAGATCGGCAAGAAATGGATAGATATTTTCAGTTCAAACGATTGCTATTATCGTAGTATTGTGATCGATTGGAGCATCTGGAATGGGAAGTATTTCGGCGATCCATTCGAGCCCGATGCCTTGAAGCGCCGAAGGGCCTACAAGAAGTGGGCGGAAATGCTCTTGCATCCCGAACTGAAGGGATGCGAGGAGGGCACTCCGATCAGGAACGCACGCTTCTTCCTGGATCGTCTTCGGATCATGTACGGTTATGACGTGGTTGCCCATCTCAGGGCCAGATTTACCGGGAACTACGCGGGCCAGAATCCGTACATCGCCGAGTTCCAGCATACAGACTCCTGGAAGGATGCCAATCAATGCTTGCAGCTTTGTGATTTGTTGACGGGCTGTCTCTACCAGCAGTTGAATCCTTCCAGGAAGGAGGAAAAGCTCGCCGTTCGAGATTACCTGGCCCTGGCGTTGCAACCCCATGGGGTCAAGCGAATGGATGCGGGCTTCTGGAAGCAGTTCCATCAGTCGACGATCAACCAGCACCTTAAGAAGTACAGCGCATGGTTCTGGAAGCCCAGGACGGCATCGCAACGGAAGAAGAAGCCGCCTCCCCAGAAGAGGGTGACCCTGGAAAATCTGAAGAGAAGATCGGGACGAAATGATGGGCAGTGAAGCGATGCGAGCCTGGATGGGTCGGTTGTCATAGGCGATCAGGCTAACCTGAACCCTCGACCGACGCTCCAGGCTCACACCTGTCATTCTATCGTATGCGATCCTACCGTCAATCCATTTTTTCGGTCCTACCACAAATCCGATCCGTGGTCGTGCTTGCTATCACCACGCCTCTCGTTTGGGAATGTCCCGGCGTGGCCCGGATCTCGATTGAGACGATCGCAACGATGGAATCGGCCGAAACGATAGCTCTCCGTCCGCACGCCGCGCCGGGTGTCGGATATAATCTATGCGGGTTACGTCCCGTTTGACGGTGCGGGCGGAGGGATCGCGGCATGCGATGGTGGCTGACGGGTCTGATCGGGCTGATCGTCGCAGTGGGGCTGGCCATCTGGGCGGCGCCCCGGCTGACCGGCAAGCTCGCGCCGATCAAGGTCGGGTTGCTCCACTCGCGGACCGGCCCGATGAAGATCAGCGAGGAGTCGATGATCGACGCCGAGGTCCTCGCGCTGGAGGAGATCAACCAGGCTGGCGGATTGCTCGGCGGCCGGCCGGTCGAGTGGGTCAAGGCGGACGGTCGATCCGACTGGCCCACCTTCGCCCGCGAGGCCGAGCGATTGATCGACGAGGAGAAGGTCTCGGCGATCTTCGGCTGCTGGACCTCCGCCAGCCGAAAAGCGGTCAAGCCGATCGTCGAGAAGGCTCGCGGCCTGCTCTTCTACCCGATGGCCTACGAAGGGCTGGAGGAGTCGCCGAACATCATCTATACCGGCGCTGCGCCGAATCAGCAGGTGATTCCCTCGGTGAAGTGGGCCTACGACCGGCTGAAGGCACGTCGGTTCTTCCTGGCCGGGTCGGACTACGTCTGGCCGCATGCGGTCAACGCGATCGCACGCGACTACATCACACCGCTGGGGGCCGAGGTTGTCGGCGAGGAATATGTCCTCTACGGCACGAGCGACGTCGATGGACTGGTCGGGGCGATCAAGAAGGCGCATCCCGACGTGGTGATCAGCACGGTGGTCGGCGACACCAACGCGCCGTTTTATCGAAAGCTGGCCGAGGCTGGCGTCGGGCCGAAGGTGGTCCCGATCGTCTCATTCAGCATCGCCGAGGATGAGCTTCGGCATCTGCCGCTCCGCGAGATGGTCGGCGACTACGCCGCCTGGAACTACTTCCAGAGTCTCGACACCGAGGAGAACCGCCAGTTCGTCCGGAAGTTTCGCGCCCGGTACGGTAGCGACCGGGTGACCAGCGATGTGATTGTCGCCGCATATAATAGCGTGAAGTTCTGGGCGCAGGCCGTCGAGGAGGCGCAGACCGACGAGATCGACTCGGTGATCAAGACGGTCCGTCGCCAGACCATGAGCGCCCCCGAAGGGATCATCGGCGTCGCCCGGCGGTCCCTGCACACCTGGCGGCCGGTTTATATCGGCCAGATCCGGGGCGACGGCCAGTTTGACGTCGTCTGGGCGAGCAGTAAAACGGTCCGGCCGCTGCCGTTCCCGGCCTCGCGTCCCCGCGTCGCCTGGGAGGCGTTCCTTGAGGAACTGCACCAGCGATGGGGCGGCTGGTCCAACCCCGGCACGGGCGTCGTTGGGGCCGGATCGACTCCGGCCCGGCCGAAGTCCGAGCCGCCGCCCGTACCCGCGAAGACCGAGGCCGCGAAAAAGGCGTAGATCGACCCCGAAAGCCACCGAGCGAAATCCCACGTTCCGAACCCCCGACGAGATCGAGGCTCGACCCGAGATGACATCGCCCCGGTTGTTCCGAGCCTGGTGGACCCGCACCCGAATTAGCGCGCACCTGCTCTTCTTCTTTTTGTGCATCTCGCTGATCCCCTGCGGCGTGCTCACCCTGCTGACACAGGCGATCTCCGCACAGTCGCTGGAGAAGACCATCCGCCGAAACCTCCTGGCGATCTCCGAGGCCAGGACCCTCCAGCTCGAGCGATTTATCCAGGAACGCCGGGGCGACCTGGCGATCCTCGGCCGGTCCCCCTCGGTGATGGAAGCCGCCCAGAAGCTCGCCGAACTCCGGACCGCCGGCCCTGGCTCGCCCGAGCACGCCGAGATCTCCAAACGCGCCCGCCAGGTCCTTAGTGGATTTATCGAAACATATGGATATACCAATGCGATATTGTTCGACACGGAGGGGAACAC
>DAHZZC010000046.1 GCA_027435495.1 Planctomycetales bacterium | reverse complement strand
CGCCGAGGCGCCGTCCTTCGAGCCAGCCAAGCGCCAGAACCAGCCAGGCCGCCAGGACGAAAGGAGCCGTCAGCGCGGGGATTCCCAGGTAAGGCACCAGTTCGGTCAGCGGGACGGTCAGCAGCATCGCGAGCAAGGGCGCCACCAGCGACCTCCGCGAGAGATACAGGGCGATCGGCGCCAGCGTCGCGTTGTATCCATACAATCCCAGGGCGATGTTCTCGAAGATCGCGCGGTCGACCAGCCGTTCGGGGTCGAGGGCCCTCGTCGTCTCGGTGGTATGATGCCACGCCAGCAGCATGCCCACGATCGAGCCGACCAGCACCCAGGCCGCATGCCGTCGGTCGCTGATGGCGATCCCGGCCAGGAACAGCAGCGCCGTCCAGAGGCTCCCCTGGAACATCACCTGGCCGATGCCGTGGGCCACAGCCGTGATCGCGAAGGGTAGCGGCGGGTCGGGTAGAAGCACCGGGTAGCCGACAACCGGCACAGCCTCCATCGCCCGGCCCAGGGCGTGGATCGCCCAGGTCGTGACGATGAACGCCGTCGTGTAAGTCGGGAACGGGACCACCCCCCGCAGGAGCCGGGTCAGCAGCGTCGCCACGACGCAGCCGGCCACCAGGAGTGCCAGGCTCGCCACCCCCGGCTGGAAAAAGAAGAGCGTGGCAATCCCGACGAGCGTGGCGTTGAACCCATAAATCCCACCCACGGCCTCGCCCGGGTCAAACCTCGCCAGCCGGGCCGTCGCGTACCCGAGCGCCGAGCCCACCAGGCCGCCGAGGGCCATCAACGGCGAACTCACCGCGATCCCCAGCACGAAGCACCCGCCGGCCAGCGCGTTCTCCTGAAAAAAGACCTGCCCGATCCCTCGGAGGATCGCTCGAGCCGGCTCCGGAATGGCGATCTCCGCGGCGGCGAGTCGCTGGGTCATGGCCATCATCGAATATCCTCGATCCTAGCCGGGTGAGACCCGCCCGGGGCTTGCGATCGAATGCGAATTCCGGATCCCGCGACCACATGGCCGCGATGCACGAGGCATCGGATCGATCCGGAACTCAAAATCCGGAATGGTGAATGTGCGACCGATCAGGAGAAGACATCGACCCGGCCCGACTTCAAGTCGTAGACCGCCCCGACCACCTTGAGCGTCCCGGAGTCGACAGCCTTGGAGAGGATCGGGGCAAGACCGTTGATGGTCTCGACGCACTTCCGAACATTGGCCCGGATGGTGTTATCGAGCCGGTCGCCGGGCTGACCGGCCGCCGCGGTGACCGCGGGCTTGATCACCTCGACGAGCCCGCCGATCGAACCGGGCAAGGCGTCGTTCGAGTCGATGTGGGCCATCGCCGCCTTGACGGCCCCGCACTGGCTGTGGCCGACAACCAGGATCAGGCGGCAGCCCAGTTCGGCGACCGCGTACTCGATGCTCCCCTTTACGACCGCTCCGGCACCGGTGACGACATTCCCGGCGACCCGAACCACGAAGAGATCGCCGACGCCCTGGTCAAAGATCAATTCGGGGGCGACTCGCGAGTCAGCGCACGCGACGATCACCGCGCTCGGGGCCTGCCCCTCCGCGAGTCCCGCGAAATCCTGGGGCCTTCGCCGTGTCAGCAGCGAGGTTTGCCCGCTCATGAACCGCTTGTTGCCTTCCAGCAACCCGGCGAGCACGGTATCCGGGTCACGCGGCGGGTCCGCTGCGCCGAGTATCCGGGCCTCGGCGGCGGCCGTCAGCCCCGCGGCCAGACCGGCGGCACGGAGCAGTTCGCGTCGAGATGAACGATTCGAAGATCGCATGAACCGGTATCCTCCCGCGGCCGGCCCGATGAGGGCCGGACGCTCCTGCAGCGGTACCCCAATCGGGGGCCCTCTGAATTGGGGAGACGTCCCGGGCATCCGCCATCGCCCGGCACGGCGGACACGCATGCCGCCTTCCTCCCGGCAGAACATAGGCAGCGGCCTTCGCCGAGACAAGTGCCTTCCCAAAAAATCCAATGATCCCTGGGATCCCGTGAGACCGAGCCTTGCCGCCAGGCGCCGCGGACAGGGTCTCGCCAGCCATCTCCCTTCGCCCTTCTGGGGGGTTCGGGTGACCTTTCGGATCGTCCTTCAGAACCAAAGTTGGCACCTGAGCCAGAACATGTCGGACGACTTCTGGAAGTCCCCGGGCCGGACGAGGACCGGGTCGCCGAAGGTGCCATGGAGCCAGAAGATGTACATCTTGAAGTGCTCGTTCCAGTACCAATTCATTCCGACCTCGGTCGTGACGGCCGAGTTGGACCACAGGCTCGGGTCGGCGAAGCCGGCGGTGAAGACGTCCTGGCCGACGCTCAGCCGGCTAACGCGAGTAACCGCCTCCCAGGCACCCAGCCCCCGGACCTGGTTTGGCCCCGTCGGGATGAGCGGCCGACGCGGCTGGAGCATCGTCCGGTTCTCGACGTGTTCACCGGTCAGGAAGTAGGCCGCGGTAACGTAGTAGCCCGATATCGGCACCGCCGTCGATTGCCGGCCGGGGATGGCGTAGCTGTTGTAGCCGTACTGCCACTCGCCGAGCAGGGTGAGGCTCCGGAAGTAGTAGGCCCCGTGGACCGACATCAGCAGCCGGTCACCGCGCTCGATCACGTTGGGATTGAGGGTCAGGTACGGAACGCTCGCCACCGAGGGCAGTGCGGCATCCGGAGAGACCGCTCCGATCCTCAGGGAACGGGGTATCGGCGCCTGGTCCTGCTGGCCGAAATCAATCGAGCTACCGACGTTCAAATACTTGAGAAACCAGAGTGATTCCGAATCCTGAAACGGCCTGGCGTTGAGGTACGCGATGAAGTCCTTGCCGTTGTTGAGGCTCTGAAACGAGTTGCGCGAGCCGTTGAAGATGCCGGCCGCGTAGTCGAGTCGTTTGTCGAACAGGTATCCCCACCCCATCAATCCGATCTGTCGGTTCAGGCCAAGGTTGGTCGTGAAGAGCGACCGTTCCGGCGTCGGTAGCCACATCGGCCGAATGGCGAACTGGTCATAAGTTAGCGGCGTCATGAAGCGGCCGAAGCGAACCTGGAACCGGTCGTCCAGGTTGATATTCAAGAACGCATCGAGCAGGTCGACACTGTTCAGGCCCCGATTGAGCGAGAACACGTATTCGATCGGTTTGGTGATCCGGCCATTGAAGAAAATCCGCTGGCGCGGGAAGAAGAAGCCGTTGGCCGGGGGGGCATGGCCGCCGTTGGCCCAGGCGCGGCCCTCGACCTGTTCGAGCACGTGTATCTGGAGCCGGAACTCCTCATCGTCGGTCTGGAGCTGAAAGCCGGGGCCGAAGTTCACCTGTAGCGGGCGCTTCGGCGGGGCGTTGATGTTGGATAGGCGGTAATGAGGATCAGAGACAGCCGGCTCCGGCTCGAAACTATAGTAATCCGGGATCGGTGATCCGAGGTCAGACTCCCCGCCGCCGTCCATCGTCGGGAGCGGCTCGACCGCCGGCTCGCTCGCTTGCCCCTCGCGCCGGGGCCCCTCGCTCACCCGCTTCTCCAGCTCCGCGTATCGTCCGAGGAGCTGGCGCATCTGCTGATCATGCTCCCGCGTGTTCCTCTCCAGTTGCTCGGCGAGCCTCCTGTTCGTCTCCTCCATCTTCCGCAGACGCTCGGCGAGTTGCTCGACGGACGGGGCCGGCGCCGCGGCGGTCTCTCGGGCCGACGGCAACGGCGGCACATCTTCTCCACGGACCAGGGCGATGCGGCCGAAGGCGACCGCCAGGCCCCAAAGCAGAATCCCGATCCGCCATATCCTCCCCGTTCTCGTTGGCATGCAAGTCTCTACCCCGCGCGTCATCGTCGGGTGGTCTCAGGACGCCGAATGCTCGCGTCGCTCACAACCGGCCGACTTCAGCTCCGAGGACCGCCCCAAGCGCCCCGAGGCGATCCGTCCGAGGTCCTCGTCGGTGCTCCAGGCGGAAACAGGCCCCGCGTGATGCGGGTGTGAGGCTGTCTTGCGAACGGGATCGATGGGGGCAAGCATTGCGGCAGGGATTGGCCCTCCCTCCCGGCGGGCGAAGAGGTTCTGTCTTTACCGTCTGGGATGATTTCGTCATTCTTGTTGGGACGACTTGATGGAACTTCGATTCAGCCTCCGCGCGGTGGCGATCGCGGATGATCGAAGGGGATGTCAGTCCCGATCGACGCCGTGACATTGGCTGTCGATATTGGCTCACCATGGCGACC
>DAHZZC010000045.1 GCA_027435495.1 Planctomycetales bacterium | reverse complement strand
TGTAAGGTCGCCCTGCACCTGGCCCCGAGCGATGAAGCCGAGGCCGTGAAAGGTCGCCGAGACACTCGTTGGGCCGAGTCTGTTCACATTTCCCTGGCCAGAAAGCTGGTAGATCGCCCCTACGTCCGGGTTGGGAATCAGGATCTGGTACTCTCCCTGGAGAGTCCCATGGAGCCCGGCCGGATGGCTCGATCGGCGGACCAACGAGGGAGTCTCCTTGAGCGACGGGATGGCCGCCGAAAGTAAGAAGCGGACTTCCATGCCCTCCAGGATCGGCCGGACCACTCGGTTCGGACGTTGCATGTCGATTCCCTTACCTTTCTTTCCGGCCGGGGCCGGTTGACGACTTCCCAAAGGCCAAAGGCGTCGGCGAACGCTCCTGATTTGCGTACGACCAGCTTGTGTCGCAAAAGGCGGGACGCCACTCAGGCAAGCAGCGGCCGGACGATCTCGCCGCTGATGTCGGTCAGTCGGAAGTCTCGGCCCTGGAACCGGTAGGTCAGTCGGGTGTGGTCGAAGCCGAGAAGGTGCATCATCGTCGCGTGAAGGTCGTGGACGTGCACCCGGTCCTTGATGACGTCGAAGCCAAGGTCGTCGCTGGCGCCAAGCGAGAGTCCGGGCTTGATCCCGCCGCCTGCGAGCCACATCGTGAAGGCGTTGGGATGGTGGTCGCGGCCATCGTTGCCGCCCCCCTGGACCATCGGCGTCCGGCCGAATTCGCCGCCCCAAACGACGAGGGTATCCTCCAGCATCCCGCGCTGCTTGAGGTCTTTCACCAGTGCGGCGCAGGCCTGGTCGGTGACTCGGCAGTTCTTTTTCAGGTCGTTCACGAGGTTACCGTGCTGGTCCCACGACTCATGGAAAATCTGGACAAATCGGACGCCCCGCTCGAGCAGCCGACGGGCGAGCAGGCAGGTGTTGGCGAACGACGGCTTGCCGGGCTCGGCGCCGTACATCTCGAGGATGTGGCGGGGCTCGTTGCCGATCTGCATCACGTCCGGGGCCGACGCCTGCATCCGAAAGGCCATCTCGAAGGCGTTGATTCGCGTGGCGATCTCGGGGTCGCCCGAGCGGTTGAGGTGCATTCGGTTCAGCCGGCTGACGGCGTCAAGGCTCTCCCGCTGGAGGTCGAGGTCGACGCCGTGGGGATTGGAGAGATAAAGGACCGGATCGCCGCTCGTCCGGAACGGGACGCCCTGATAGACGGTCGGCAGAAAGCCGCTTCCCCAGTTGGAATTGCCGCCGCTGGGGCCCTTGTTGCCGGTACTGAAGACGACGAACCCGGGGAGGTCCTGCGACTCGCTTCCGAGGCCGTAGGTGACCCAGGCGCCCATACTCGGCCGGCCGAAGATCTGCGCGCCGGTGCTCATGAGCATCTGCCCCGGCGCGTGGTTGAAGGCGTCGGTGACCATCCCCTTGACGACTGCGATATCATCGACCACTGTCGCCAGGTGCGGCAGCAATTCCGAGAGCTCGGTGCCGCTCTGGCCGTAGCGAGCAAACTTGAACTTCGGCCCGAGCAGCCTCGAATCAGGCCGGATGAACGCGGCGCGATAGCCCTTGATCAGGTCGGGCGGCGGTAGGGTACCGTCGAACTTCGCGAGCTGTGGCTTGTTGTCGAACAACTCCAGGTGGCTCGGAGCCCCGGCCATAAACAGGAACAAAACGCGCTTGGCCTTCGGCGCGTAATGCGGGGCCTTCGGCGCCATCGGGTCGAGGGAGGCCTCCACAGCGCCGGCTTCCTGCCCGAGTAACTGTCGGAGGGCAAGGGTGCCAAGGCCGATGCCGCACTGTTGCAGGAACCATCTGCGGGCAACCAAACGGGAGTCGGCATTCCGATAGAGATGATCCTGGCAGTTCATGGCGTGATTCCTCCGTCGGGAGTTGCGGGGGGCGTGCCGAGGGCCTGGGCGATGATGGCGTCGGCCCAGGCGTGATCGGCCTTGCGGAGTCGGGGCCTGGGGGGTTGGCGGTAGTCAATCGTCAGGTCGTAACCGGCCCGATCGTAGAGATCGTGCAGGAGCCGGTTCAAATCCAGGGGCGGTTCCGTATCCCCGGGAAGCAACGGGATCGGTATGCGGGGGATCTCGGCCTTGTACGAGAACCCGTAAAGATGGGCATTTTGTTCCCTCCGCGGACGGAAGATCAAAATGTGGTAATCGCTCGGATGCCTCGCCCCTTCCGGGGGCATCGGGCTGCCCGACCGGAGCAGGTCGATCTCGACGAAATTCACGCCGGCCCCCAGGTGCTCCTGACGCTTCTCGAGATAATCCTCGCGAGCCTTCTTCGTCCTCTTGTTCGTGGGGGATAGCACCTCGACGACGGTAACGAGTCGACGGCCGGGTAATTCCTGGATGGTCAGGTAGGTCTCCTCGATCTCATCAAGAGGCATCGGGATGACCACGTGAAACGTCTCGGCTTCGACGTGCTCCCGTGTGGCGATGCTGCCCTCTCGCTCCGCTGGCGTGGAGTCCGCAGTGCGGATGGCCACATCCGTCCTGTACAACTCATCGTGATCGAGGCCGCTGAGGATCGTCGTCCGAGACTCGATGCCGACGAAGTAGCGGGGGCGTACAGTGGGTGCCAATGCATCGCGGATCGAGACGATCAGGCTGTTGTGGACATCGGGCCAGAGGTCGGGATCCTCGAGCCACGGGTCCATCCCCGGGAAGGGCGGTCGCATCGGACTCACTCCTTCGTGATGGTCTCGTCGAGGTTGAGGAGCACGCGCGAGACGGCGGTCCAGGCAGCGAGTTCTGCGGGTGTGGCGCCATCGGGCAACTCGGGCCGGTGCGAGGGATCGTCGGCGGCCAGTGACCAGGGGTCGGCGCCGGGGCGCTCGAATCGTCGGACCTCGCGCTGGAGGAGGTCGAGGAGCGTAGACTTCTCGTCCGGCTCGGGATGGCGGGTGAGGCAGCGGCGGAAGGTATATTCGACCCGGGTCCGATCATCGCGCCCGCCCTCGCGAATCGTCTTCAAGGCCAGCGCACGGGCGCATTCGAGAAAGATCGGCTCGTTCAGCGTGGTGAGCGCCTGGAGCGGCGTGTTCGATCGCGTCCGGCGGACACAGGCGAAGTCTCCGTTGGGGGCGTCGAATGCCTGCAACATCGGGTAGGGAACCGACCGATAGCGGAACGTGTAGATCGCCCGACGATACCGATTGGGGCCCTTCGCCTCGTCCCAAACTTTCGGGCCGTAGCTCGTCGGCGGCTGGAACAGGAACGAAGGCGCCGGCGGGAAGACGCTCGGCCCGCCGACCTTGGGTTCGAGCAACCCGCTTGCC
Organism: Planctomycetales bacterium; assembly: GCA_027435495.1. Lineage (GTDB taxonomy): Bacteria > Planctomycetota > Planctomycetia > Isosphaerales > Isosphaeraceae > JAKAUH01. Next base: position 2,222 of record DAHZZC010000045.1, on the reverse strand, counting down.
GAGAGAGCAATGTCGCGGACGATCTCCGCATCGACCCGGAACCTCGGCCCGCGGGCCAGCAGGCGGTTGTACGGGTCGCGGGCCTGCAGCGCGGGCGTCACCCGCGACGATTGCCGGTAGGTCGATGACGAGACAATCAGTCTGTGGAGCGTCTTGAGGCTCCATCCGCTCTCCATGAATTCGACGGCGAGCCAGTCGAGGAGTTCGGGGTGGCTGGGCGGCTCGCATTGGAGGCCGAGGTCCTCGCTGGTCGCGACGATCCCCGTGCCGAAGTACGCCTGCCAGACCCGGTTGACGATCGCTCGCGCAGTGGTCGGCGATCGGCGGTCGACCAGCCATCGGGCGAACCCCAGCCGATCGGCCGGCGCCTCCTTCGGCATTGGGTTGAGGAACGACGGGACGCCCGGTCCCACAGGATCGGCCGGCTTGAGGAAGTCGCCTCGCTTCAGCAGGTGGGTGGTCCGATTCTTCGCTCGCTCGGCCAGAGCCAGTTGCGTCGTTCCTTCGGGGTGGTGCGACCAGAGAGCCTCGATCCGGGCGTTGGCATCGTTCCAGTCCGCAACCGTCGTTCGCCAGTAGCTGAAGACGACCACCTCCTGCTCGGGCGTTCGCTTCGCCCGAGGGATCGCCAGGATCTCACGGACGGCGCGGGGCAGGGGGTCGGCAACCGCGTCCTTCCCCGAGCTGATCGAGAGCCGGAACCGGCCGAGGTTCTGGTTCTGGTTATCGTCGCTGTTCCATCCGCCGTGGTTCTGAGCGAGGTGGAACGTCAAGACGGTGCCTTTCGGGAAGACGATCGGCTTCTCGGCGACAAAGACCGCCTTGCGGGGCTGGTTACGGCGTCCCGGGCCGATGTCGATCCCCCAGGCCGTCTCGTTGTTGCCGTCGATAGCGAAGGCGATCGGGCCGGTCACCCGTTTCTTGCCGCTCCGATCGTCGAAGATCGGGTCGAGCGGCTTCTCGGGCGGGTTGACGTCGGCGGTGGCGCCCGACAACTTGACTTCCGTCTTCTTGCCGGGCTCGTCGGCCGGCGCGGCTACGACGCGGAACTCGGTCAGCGCGGCCGTCCCCTTGATCGACCGACCGGGGCCGCCGAGCGGTAGGTTTGGGTCGTTGAGCAACTCCAGTTGGAAAGCCGCGATCGGACGGGTGTCCGTCCTCGCCGTCAGCCGGAGCGTGTGCTTTGTCGGGGCGTATCCGAGCGAGAGGAGCGAGCCGTCCTCCATCGGGAATTCCTTCTCGCCGCCGGTCGACTCGTCGTCGACCTCGAAGTGATCGAGGACCCGCCATTCAGGCTGATCGCCGGCCACTCGCTTTTCCCATTCCGCCATTTTCTCGCGCCAGGAGGGATCGCGATGCTTCAGGTCGTCCTCAATGGCCCTGGTCTCGCGGAGGATTCGGGCCCGCTCCATCTGCTCGTCGGGAGAGTAGACCGCGATGTTCGCCTCGTGGCTATTATTGAGAAAGGCGAACATACGATAATAATCTTGCTGTGTGAGCGGGTCGTATTTGTGGCTGTGGCACTGTGCGCACTGGATGGTCAGGCCGAGGACCGCCTTGCCGATGCAGTCCATCCGGTCGAACATCGCTTCCATCCGGAACTGCTCCGGATCGACGCCACCTTCCTCGTTGATCATGGAGTTCCGCAGGAACCCGGTGGCAACGCGCTCCGACTGGCCAGCGCCGGGGATCAGGTCGCCGCCGAGCTGCTGGATGATGAAGCGGTCGTAGGGCAGGTCGCGGTTGAGTGCGTCGATGACCCAGTCGCGATAGGCAAACACCTGGCGTAACTTATCCTTCTCGTAGCCGTCGGAGTCGGCGTATCGCGCGGAGTCAAGCCAGACTCGGCCCCATCGCTCGCCGTAATGGGGTGAGTCGAGGAACCGGTCGGCCAGGCGGTTGTATGCATCGGCGCGGCGGTCGGCCAGGAAGGCGTCGACTTCGGCCGGGGTCGGTGGCAGGCCGACGAGGTCAAGGCTGAGTCGGCGGATCAGGGCGATGCGGTCGGCCTCGGGAGACGGCAAGAGCTCCTCGGCTTCGAGTCGATCGAGGATGAAGAAGTCAATCGGGTTGCGGCACCATTCTCGGTGTTTGACAGCCGGCAAGGAGGGCCGGGCCGGCGGGACAAAAGCCCAGTGTTCTCGGTAGGCAGCGCCCTGGTTGATCCACGATTTCAGCCGAGTGATTTCTTCCGGCGTGAGGGTTTTCTTGCTGCTTGCCGG
>DAHZZC010000044.1 GCA_027435495.1 Planctomycetales bacterium | reverse complement strand
ATCGGAGGCGAGAACGAGCCGCCTGGCTGGAAGCTGGTCCGAACGTCGGGGAAGCAATCGTTCTCCGCTTGCGACGGACCACAGACCAATCAGGACGGTCTACTCTTCCGAAGCGACATTGACGAAGACCTTCAGCGCCTTGTTTTCTTCGAGGAGGCGCATCATTTCCTTGTAGTGGTCGAGGCCGTCGACCGGGTGGGTCAGGATCCGTTCGGTGACGCCCGGATAGGCCATCTCGCCGTGGGCGAGGGCCTGGATGCCGAGATCGAAGTGGCGTCGGTTGCCGTTGACGCTGGCGACCAGCAGCTTGTTTCCGAGGACCCATTCCAGGTTGATCTTTGCCGCGTCGATGGTCACCTCGTGCTTCCCGCCGGTGATGCTGGTCCAGACCAGCACCCCGTTGTGAGCGAGAATCTCCATGGCGCGGAAGCAGAGTTCGGCGTTACCGGTCGCCTCGAAGATCAGGTCGGGCTTGCCGACCTTCCGGGCGAGCTCGGGGAGCGGCATCTGCCGGGTGCTGACATAGGTGGCGCCGTAGGACTCGGCAAGTTCGGCCTTGAGGTTTGGCGCCGGACTTGAGGCGATGGTATAGACCTCCAGCCCGCGGAGCCGGAGCATCATCGTTGCGATGAGTCCGATCTGGCCGGCCCCGAGCACGAACGCCCTGCGCGGCTCCCAGACCTGGAGCCGCTCCTGCGCCAGGTACGCCTGTTCGAGCGCCTTGGCGCAGACGCTCGCTGGCTCGGCGAGTACGCCCAGGTGCTTCAGCCCGACCGGAACGCGGACGATGTACTCGGCGTCGTCCACGAAGTATTCGGCCATGTAGCCGTGGCAGAGATTGATTCCGCGTTCGTAGTACGTCTCCTCGCTCGTAACGTCGTTGCGACCGATCAGATCGAAGATCGACCCTCCCGGACGTCTGACGGTGCAGGAGACGTAGTCACCGGGCCGGACCTCGGACACCTTCTCTCCAACCTCGACCACCTGGCCGAAGCTCTCATGACCGATCACGAGGAAGTCGCCACCCGGTGGGGCGTTGCCGTAGAGGGCCTCGTTGATCTCGCGATCGGTGGCATCGACGCCGACCCGCAGGACCTTGACCAGCACCGAACGTCCTTCAGGGATTCGGCAGACATGAGGATGCGGCTGGTCGGGCAGTTTGGGGGCGGGGATATCCCTCAAATGAACGCTGTTCGGCTGGCCCGGCAGGACGGCAACGGCTTTCATCGCAGGTTCGCCTGGTCGTGGAGAGGCTCCGTCGATCGCGCGGACCCCCGCGTGGGGACGCCGACGGCCATCGATTGTATCCCGAGGTCCGTCCACGTGCCACGGACGTCCTCGAAGGTCTCGCGCTGGCCCGGTCAGGAGGCCGAGAAACGATAGAGGGTCGTCTGGGTGTAGGTCTCACCCGGTCGGAGGATGATCGAAGGGAAATTGGGGTGATGGAGCGAGTCGGGGAAATGCTGGGCCTCGAAGCAGAAGCCCGCATTCTTCACGTAGACGGCCCCTTCCTTGCCACGAATCGTCCCGTCGAGGAAGTTGCCCGTGTAGAACTGGACAGCCGGCTCGGTGGTCGCCATTTCAAGGACGCGCCCACTCTTCGGATCTCGGACGCGAACGGCGAACGCCGGGGCCCTGGCGTCGGGGCGGATCACGAAATTGTCATCGTAGCCGCCGGGGGCCTTGTGGATCTGGTCAAACCGGGAACCGATCGCGGTCGCCGTGGTGAAGTCGAGCGGCGTCCCACGGACGGGCGCTAGCCGGCCGTCGGGGATGAAACCGTCGTCCGAGGGGGTATACTCGTCGGCGGCGATGGTCAACTCGTGATCGAGGATCGTTCCCGAGCCGTGACCGGCGAGGTTGAAATAGCTGTGGTTCGTGAGGTTGACCGGCGTGGCCTTGTCGGTCGTCGCGGAGTAGTCGATCCGGAGGGCATCGTCGGGCGTTAGCGTGTAGGTGACAGCCACGGAGAGGTTGCCAGGGAAGCCCTCGTCTCCGTCAGGGCTGAGGTGGGTGAGCTTGACCGCCGGACCGGCGGGCCCGGAGACGTCCTCGGCCTTCCAGACGACCTTGTCGAAGCCCTTCTTGCCGCCGTGCAGGGTGTTCGGACCGTTGTTGGCGGCGAGTTTGTACTCGTGACCGTCGAGGGTGAAGCTCGCGCCGGCGATCCGGTTGGCGACCCGGCCGGTGATCGCGCCGAAGTGCGGGCTCCGGGTGAGGTAGCCGTCGAGCGAGTCGAAACCGAGGACGACGTCGGCCGACTTTCCCTGGCGGTCGGGGACGTGCAGCTCGGTGATGATCCCGCCGTAGGTGGTGATTTTGGCCCGGATCCGGCCGTTGGAGAGCACGTAGAGTTCGACGGGTGTCCCGTCCGGTGTCTTCCCGAAGTCCATCCTCTCGACACTCCTTCGGCTCTGTGCGGCGCCGCCCGGATTGGCCCCGGCGGCAATGCCCGTCAGCCCCCAGATACCCGACAGCAGCACCGTACCCACGACCCTGGCGAATGGCTTCCGCATCGATCAGCCCCCTCGAAACTTTCCAAAGAGGATACCCGCCCCAACTGCGATCGCCAGGGGGTTCCCGGAAAAAATTGGAGGGGGAGCGGATCAGGCGGCGGTTAGCGTGGCCATCCGACGAACCCGTAAACGATGTACGGCCCCCAGTCCGACCGCCCCGACGAGCAGTCCCCACCACGGCCAGTCACCGAACCAATCGGCATAGGGGCTGCCATCGGAGAGCAGGCGCACGGTGCATTTCGCGGTCCCCGCGGTGAAGAGGGGCAAGCTCGCGACCGTCCGGCCGAGCGGGTCAACCACCGCGCTGAGGCCCGTGGTCGTCGATCGGACAAGGTAGCGTCGGGTCTCGATCGCGCGGAACGAAGCGATCAGGTGATGCTGCCAGGGCGCCAGGCTCCGGCCGAACCAGTTATCGGACGTCAGGTTCACCAGGAGCTGGGCTCCGTCGCGCGTGGACTGTCGGGCCAGCGAGGGCAGCAGGTCCTCGTAGCAAATCAATGGCGAGGCCCTTAGCGAGTACGTCGTCCCGTCGGGTCGGGTCATCGGGTAGTCGAAGACCTTGTCGGACGTTCCCGCCGCGAACACGCCCCCCTTGTCGTTCAGCGCGTTCAAACCCGGGAAGATTGACGCGAATGGCATGTACTCGCCGAAAGGAATCAGCACCTGTTTGAAATAAGGGACGGGAACCTCACCATTGGGATAAACGGCGAAGGCGGCGTTGTACCGGTCCTCGTCGGGGGTGAAGGCGTAGCCGCCGACCAGGTAAGCTGCGCCCGAGTCCGACCAGGGGAGCTGGGGTGGATCGCCGATCGTCCCGATCAACGCCGGAAGATAGGCTGGGATGGCCCCCTCCGGCCAGACGATCAGGCTCCCCCGACGCGCGGCCTCTCGACTTAAATCGTAGAGCTGATAGGCATATCGGCGAGCCGTTGGGAGGTCCCAGTCTCCTTCCTCGGCGACCGCTCCCTGCACGATGACGACCTCCTGCGGCTCGCCTCGTGGGGCGTCGTACCGTGCGATCATCACCAGGCCGTACGCGATCGTGAGTGCCAGCGCGGCGACCGGGAGCAGCAGGACCCGCCGCCGTTCTCCCGAAGCGGCCCGGACAGCCGCCTCGGCGACCCAGAACATCAGGAAAGTGATCGCCATCGCGCCGCCGATCCCGGCGAGCTGCGCCACGGGCGTAAAGGCCATCTGCGTGTGGCCGGCGTGCCAGGGGAACAGCCGGGGCATTAACAATTCGGCCAGGACCATCGACGTCGCTGATCGGATCGCCAGGAGGTCAAAAATCGGAGGGAGAGCCCGGCCGATCACCGCGACCCCCACGAACTGAAGCGCCGCTGAGGCGACAAATAACCCAAAGACCGCCCCCGCCGTGATCGGTCCGAAGCCGCCGTGAATCATCACCGTCCGGAAGATCCAGTGAAATCCGAACACATGCAGAATGACCCCTCCAAGATAGGCTGACAGGTAGCCTCGCCCCGATCGGA
>DAHZZC010000043.1 GCA_027435495.1 Planctomycetales bacterium | reverse complement strand
CCGCGCTCCCGGGAGCGCGGGCGTCCCGCCCGCATGGCAGACAGAACGATAGCCCCGCCACGCGACCTGACCTGGGGCGACGTGGTCGGCCGGACCGCGATTGGATAAAATGGCGGATGACGCCCGACCAGGCAGGAGTCGTCTGCATCGCGGGGGCGTGGATGGAAACCAACGACAGGGAAAGCGAAGCGGATCATGACACGTCCAGCATGGCGGTCCTCGGCGATCGCCGCCGCCGCGATGGCCGCGACCCTCGCCGCCGCGATGGCTCTCGAACCTCCCGGGCGGCCGGCTCGCGACCCGCAGGTCGGCCAATCGTTCCGGGTTCCGTATCGCCTCACCGATACCAATCACTTTTTGGTCCGGGTCCGGATCGATGGCAAGGGGCCGTTCAACTTCCTGGTGGACTCAGGGGCACCCGCGCTCTTCGTCGCGACCGAGACCGCGAAGAAGGTTGGGCTGAAGCCGGTCGAGGACCACGTCTTCTGGACCCCGCTCAAGAGCCTGCAAATCGAGGGCGGGGCCCGGCTCGAAGGGGTCCAGGCGCGGGTCGAGGACCCGTTCCAGCTCGTCGGGATGAACGCCCTGGGGCTCCCGGGTGCCTCGATCGACGGCATCCTCGGGTTCACGATCCTGGGCCGATACCGGCTCCAGATCGACCCGACCGACGACCGGATGACCTGGACCCGGCTGGATTACACGCCGCCCGAGCCGCCGGCTCCGCGGGTTCAGGCGGGTGAGAAGGTCGAGCCGCCGCCGGGCGTCCGTGCGCTCAATGCGCTGGGGCCGATGGCCAAGGCGATGGGCTTCCTCATGGGCAAACAGCCGGAGGAAAAGCGGCTCCTCCGCGGGTCGCTGGGCGTCGAATGGGCCGGGGCGAAGCCGGCCGGGCTGAGGGTCGTCCGCGTCCTCGACGGCTCGCCCGCCGCCAGGGCCGGCCTTCGCGCCGACGATCAGGTGATCGCGATCAACGACCAGGTCGTCAGCGACCCGAAGTCGGCGAGGTCCGCGCTGGCGGACGTCCGCCCGGGCGACCGCGCCCGGCTCCGCGTCCGACGCTGGAACGCGGGAGAACAGACCATCAACATCCGCGCCGGGGAGGGATTCTAGGCCATGATCCAACCGATCCTCCGCCTGATGCCGGCCCTCGCCGCGGCGGCCCTCGCCTCGACACTGGTGCTCGCGACAGGCCCGGGCGTCGCACAGGATGCCCCAAAGACGAAGCTGAAGCGGAAGCTGAACTCGGAACCGAAGGCAACGGCCAGGGCGGTCGCGAAGAAGGCGGTCGTTCGGTTCGAGATGCTGCCGACGAACCACATGCTGGTGACGGCCCGGATCAACGGAAAGGGCCCGTACCGGCTGATCTTCGACCTGGGGGCACCGATCACGCTTCTGAGCAACCGGGCGGCCGAGGGCTCGGGGACAGTCCGCGACGACGCCCCGCGAGCCTTCCTCTTCGGGATGCGAGGCGAGGCGCAAATTGAGTCGCTCCAGGCCGGCGGGCTGACGGTGGAGAAGCTGCCGGTCGTCGTGTTTGACCACCCGGTCTTGAAGGCGCTGGGGGACATGCTCGGGCGGAAGATCGACGGGATCATGGGCTTCACCCTCTTCGCCCGGTACCGGACCACGATCGACTACCAGACCCGAGAGATGACCTTCGAGCCGGTCGAATATGAGGTCCGCGACCTATTGAAGGACCTCCCCGAGCGGATGATGGGTCCGAAGGTGGCACGCGAGCGGGTGCTTTCGTCGATGGGTCTCTGGGGCCTGACGTTCGGCGAGCCGACGGGCGGACTCGACGAGCCGGGGATTCTGATCGTCTCGGTGGCGGCTGGATCGCCGGCCGAACAGGGTGGGCTGAAGCCCGGGGACATCCTGACGAGCCTCGACGGCCGATGGACGGCCTCGGTCGCCGACGCCTATGCCGCCGCCGCCGACGCCGAGCCCGGGCATCCCGCCGAGGTGGTGGTCGTCCGCGAGGGCAAGGACGTGAAGCTCACCGTCACACCGGCCGACGGAGCCTGAGAGAATCAGTGCCGAGGGCGATTTTGGCACCGTGACGTGAAGGAGACGATCACCGCGTGACCTTTGGATTCGACCGGGTCAATGGCCGCTGTCGACGATCGACGCGACACCCCTGGCTGCGTCCGGGTCAATGGCCCATGTCGGAGCCGGCTCCAGCCGGCGATCGGCGCTTCGCGATACCCCTGGCTGCGTCCAGGTCAATGGCCCCTGTAGGCGATCGGCGCGATACCCCTGGCTGCGTCCGGGTCGCCGGCTGGAGCCGGCTCCTACAGGGGCTCTCGCTCCGGGCCTTCGTCATCGGCCATTCGTTCGAGTTTGAGAGAGCGGCGGCGCGGAGGGCCGATCGATGTCGGGCAAGGAGGCGGCAAGCGGAGGTTCCGGGGCGTCGTCGCATCCGTGGGACGATTACCTCACCGGTCCCGAAAACGAACTGGCGATGGCCGCCGCCCGGGCAATGGCCAGGGGCGAACATCGAGGGCTCTCGCCGATGGTGGTGCATGGACCGTCGGGAGTCGGGAAGTCCCGACTGCTCGCCGGGCTGGTCGCCGATCGGCTCAAGCGAGCACCCGGAGCGGCAGTGGCACACCTCGATGCCGAGTCGTTCGCCGCCTCGCAGGCCGAGGCCAGCGCCGAGGCGGGGTGGTCGGAGTGGCGAGATCGGCTCCGGTCCGTCGAACTACTCGTGATCGAGGACCTCGAAGGATTACTTCGGGCGCCCCCAGCCCGGGATGAGCTGGCACACACGCTCGACGCCCTCGACGCCTCGGGTGCCGCGGTCGCGGTCTCAGCGCGGACGGCACCGGCGACCTGGCCGCGTCGGGAATGGCCGGGGCGGCTGCTGAGCCGGCTCCAGGCAGGTCTCACCGTCCGAATCGACCCGCCCGGGTTGTCGTCGCGACGCCGGTTCGTCCTGGTACGCGCCGGGTTCCACGGGCTGACGCTCCAGGCCGAGGCCGTCGAGCGGCTCGCGGCGACCGCCGACGGCTACCGGACGCTCGAAGGATGGCTGGCCAGGCTGGCGCTGCTCTCCCGGGCGGGTCCGACCCGGGCCCGCGGGCTCGACGCCGAAACCGTCGCCGCCATGCTCGCCGAGGAGGCCGAACTGGCAGGAACCTCGACCTCGGTCGACGCGATCGCGCGGGCGGTCGCGGCACGGTTCGGAGTTCGGTTGTCCTTGTTGCGCGGACCGAGCCGGCGAGCGGCGATCGTCGGGGCGCGGCACCTGGCGATCTACCTGGCACGCGAGCGGACCGGGGCGAGCTTCGCGGCGATCGGCGGCTATTTCGGCGGTCGCGACCCGGCGACGATCCGCCACGCCTGCAAGGCCGCCGCCGACCGGATCGCCGAGGACCCTGCGCTGGCGGCGGTCGCCTCGGCGATCGCCGCCGACGGTGGCCCGTCCGCTCCCTGAGAGCGTATCATCGAAGGGACTTCCCCCGATCCCCATCGATCGCCACGGAGCCGGAGATCGTCCGCGATGACCACGACCGCGAAATCGAGTCGACCGAAGACCCCTCGCCCCGGGACGACGAGACCGGGCGTGCCCGGATCGCCCGAGGACGCGCCGGTCACGGTCGGCGACCTGCTCGACCGGCTCGGCGGTATCCCCGCCCGACGCGTTTTGCTGCATCCGACCCCCGGCACCGCCACCGAGGCCGACCTGCTCAAAGTCCTCGACGGCAACGAGCGGCTCTGCGAACTGGTTGAAGGAACCCTGGTGGAGAAAGCTGTGGGATTCCAGGAAACTTGGCTCACGGCGGCCCTCATCACAGAGCTCTTTCTCTTCGTCAAGAACCGCCGGCTGGGTCGGGTGACAACGCCCGACATGCCGTTCCGCCTCCTCACCGGCCTGGTCCGGCTTCCCGACATCGCCTTTACCTCCTACGACCGGATGCCCGGCCGGAAGGTGCCGAAGGATCCCATCCCCAACCTCGTCCCGGACCTCGCCGTCGAGGTCCTGAGCAAGAGCAACACGCCGAAGGAGCTGAAGCGCAAGCTCGAAGAATACTTCGCGGCGGGCGTCCGACTCGTCTGGATCATCGACTCGCGGAAGAAAACCGTGCGCGTTCACACAGCGATCGATCGTTCGACACTCCTCCGCGAAGGCGAGACCCTCGACGGCGGCGACGTCCTGCCCGGGTTCCAGTTACCACTCGCCCGGATCTTCGAACCGGAAGAAGAAGCCTGATCAAGACCGGCCCCTCGCCTCGGACGTTCCTCGCCGCAGTCCCGTCCCGCCCGTCCGCTCGCCACGCCCACACGTTCCCTCATACAATCGCGAAATTCCACGCTTGACCCACTGACGTCTGTCCCATACAGTGTACTAGTCACGTCATACACTAGGGGGCCAGGCGAATGATCCTACTCGATCTGAACGCGGGGGACGAGCGGCCGATTTACGGGCAGATCGCGGACCGGGTGAAGTTCGCGGTGGCTGGGGGTGCGCTTCGGCCGGGGGACATGGTGCCGCCGGTGCGTGACCTGGCGAAGCAACTGGTGGTGAATCCGAACACGGTGGCGCGGGCGTATCGGGACTTGCAGACCGAAGGGCTGCTCGAGTCGGTGCGGGGGATGGGCTTGCAAGTGGCCGAGGGGGCGGTGGACCGTTGCCGAAGGGCGCGGCGGGAGATGGTGCGACTGCGGCTGCGGCGCGCGATCGATGAGGCGCGGCAGAGCCAGATGGAGCCGGCGGAGGTCGAGGCGCTCTTCCGCGAGGAGTGGGCGCGGGCGGCCGGCCAGAGTAACGGCGACGCTGGCGCACGGCACGGTTGAAGTCTCCCGATTCGGAATATTGAATATTCAATATTCAATGA
>DAHZZC010000042.1 GCA_027435495.1 Planctomycetales bacterium | reverse complement strand
GCTCGGGACCGGTGGGGAATGGGCGGTCGCGGCGGCCCTCGTCGCGGAGACCTTCCCGACCCGAGCCCGCGCAGCGGCATCGGGGATCTTTCACGCCTCCAGTGTGATCGGGGTCGGCCTGGCCGCGGTGACAGATCTCGTCTTCGTTGGGCGGGCTGATTCGTGGCGTGTCGGGTTCCTCGTTGGTCTCCTACCGGCGCTGCTGGTCCTCTGGATTCGGATGAGCCTGCGCGAGCCGGAGCGAACCAGCCTGAAGGCCGAGTCGACCGAAGCCCGAGGAGGTCCCTCCGAGCTCCTCCGAGATCCGATCTGGCGTTCTCGGGCCCTGCTCGGGCTCGGCCTGGCGGCGGTCGGGCTGGGAACGTACTGGGGCATCTTTGCCTGGGGACCCGAACTGGCCAGGGCCGCCTACGCGGCCGGGTCGTCACACACCGACGATCGATTGGCTCAATCGGCCGGCAGCAAGGCCTATCTGCTGATGAACTTCACAGGCGGCGCGCTCGGGCTACTAAGCTTCGCGCCGCTCGCCAATCGGCTCGGACGTCGGGGCGCCTTCGCCTTCTATCACGTCGGTGCCGGCATTCTCGCACCGCTCACCTATCTCGGCGGCTTCGGCTACGCAACGACACTGACCCTGCTCTCCGTGATGGCCTTCTTCGTACTCGGAATGCACGCCGGATACGCGATCTACTTTCCTGAGCTGTTCCCGACTCGTCTCCGAGCAACAGGCGCCAGCGTTTGCTTCAACCTGGGACGAGTCCTCAGCGCGATCATCATGGTGGTCCGCGGGACGCTTTACGAGATCCTCGGCGGGATGCCGCAGGCCGCCGCATTGATCTCGTGCCTCTTCTGGTTCGGGCTGGTCATCCTCTGGTTCATGCCCGAGACGGCCGGACGCGAGCTTCCGGAGTGACGCTCCTTTCCAGATCCGAGAGCAGCTTCAGGACGGCGACCTCCTTCGCCTTGGCCTCGACCTCGACAGTGAGGTTGAGCGACTTCCAGGATTCGGGGAAGTCGGTCGGGTCGATAAAGTCATGATGTCGAAGGGGTCGAGGTCCGTCCCACCCCTCGATTGGGCTGGAGACGTGGAACATCGGCTCGCGGTTCCAGGTCGCCAGGGCTCGACGCGTCGCTTCCTTGATGTCAAGGCCGTCGGGCAGGCATCGATGATGATGCACGTCGTAGACGAGCGGCAGGCCGGTTGAGTCGCAGAGTGCAAGAAGATCCGAAGGCGTGTAAGTCGTGTCGTCGTTTTCGACCGTCAGCCGCGACCTTGCCGCGGCCGAGAGCCGGTCGAGGTTCCTTGAAAATGCGGCGAGTGCCTCGGACTTGTCGCCGAATGAGCCGCCGGCGTGAATGTTCAGGACGTCGGCACCGATCCACTCAGCGACCTCGGCCTGGTACTCCAGCTCGCGGATCGAGGCGTCGACCACCTCGGGACGCCGAGAGTTCAGGACCACGAACTGGTCGGGATGGAAGCAGGTTCGAAGGCTGTTCTGTGAGGCAAACGCCCCGCACCGCTCGAACCGGCGGATGACCTCGCCGCCGTCGGGAAGATCAACGACCGCGTAACCGTGCTGTGGATGCGTCCTCAAGGGGAGAATCTGGCTGTTGACGCGGAAGCAGCCGATCCCGACCCCGGCGCAGTACGAGAGGGCTTCAAAAAGGGCCTCGGCGTTGGCGAGGGCGAGCTCATTCAACTTTCGAAGCCCGGCCGAGCGATCGAGCCGTCCGACGGCGGCGGCCGTCGTGTTTCGAAACTTGATCGGCTGATCGCGGAAGACACAGCAGAGACCGAGGCGGAGCATGCGATTCCCTCTCTCCGAGTGCGACAGGTACATTCTAGCAACCCGGAAAGAGGCGTCCCGATTTCGAGGAGGACGTGGCCGTCGATACAATAAAGTCGAACGCCGAGGGAGTCAGCCCACATGTCGACCTTCCGCAAAAGTGCCGCCTTCTTCCTCCTCGTGATCGGGTTGCCGATCGTCGCCACGGCCGAGGACCGATCGTTGAAGCCGGGCGAATCCAGGGCGATGGCGCTCGGCGAACTCCACGCCAGCCGGACTTACCGGCTCCTGGTCGCGATCGTCGGACAACCCGCCACGATCGGAGATCGCATCCGCGTCGAGCTGGAAGCCGCCGGCGCGGATCGGTTCGCGAAGGAATTGCACGGCGGCGATCCCGATTTCTATCTGCCCTATCGACCGGCGTGCGATGGATCGGCGGCGCTTCGGCTCTCGCGATCGAATGGTCGCAACGCCCTTGAACTGACCCTCCGCGTCGAATGGGCAGAGATCCCCATCAAGGCCGACGACCAGCCGGCGATCGAGGCCGAGCCGAATGACTCGTGGCCGACCGCGAATCGCCTGGTCCTCGGGCGCGACGTCCACGGAACGGCCGACGACGTCGATTACCTCGAGAACCGCGACGAAGGCCAGCGCGGGCTCGACTGGTTCCGGTTCGAGGTCGAAAAGAACGGGCCAATCCTGGTCTACTTCCAGATCGATCTGCTCGATAGCGACGTCTCGGCGAATCTCCGGGTCTTCCGGCTGGATCCCAGGACCGGCCGCCCCGAGCCCTATACCCGCGGTAAGGATCCAATGGAGATCGTCCACGATCGTGAGCGTGTTCGATACTCGAAACATCTGAGTCGGGTTCTGGATCGCGGGACCTATTTCGTCGAGGTCAACGCCAACCATCCCGATTATATCCTCCGGACTCGATCGCTTCCGGTCCCACCGTACAACGACCCCTCGCAGGCGGTCGAGGCCGGAATGCACTACATCCTCAACGCCGGCGATGCCTGGTTCGCACAGATCCCGCGCGAGGGGAACCGATTTGTCCGATCGAGGAACCTCCACGAAACCGCGACCCGATGCACGGCCTGCCACGCGTCGAGCTTCTCGACTGAGGCGAACCTTGTCGCCCACCGGAACGGCTATCCGATCCGGTCGAAGGCCGCGATGCAATACCTGGTGGATCGACTCGCAAACTCTCTGACCCCGCTCTACGGCGAAGCCGGTTTGTACTGGCAACGGTTCATCGCGATCCCACTTCAGTCGCAGGGGCTCCAAGGGGGCCTCCTCCTCGATTTTGAGGACCGCGTCTCGGGCCAGCCAACCCGCTCCACGGAGCGGTTCGGGCCCTTCCTGAAAGCAGCCTGGGAAGACCGGACGACCCTTCCCGACGACGAGCACAACGGCGTGATCCCCCTCGATAGCAAATTCGAGTTCGCCTGGCGAGATCGCGAGGTCCTTCGAGCACTCGCACGTCGGACCGGTCGCGACGACTACGCCCGCGCCGCCGACCGGATCGCCGGCATCCTCAGCCAGCGAGCCGCCGATCGACGCGCGGAATCGCTCCAGGATCGAATCCACCGTCTCCATGCCTGGTGGCTGATCGATCCCCAGAAATTCGCCGGTAAAATCCGACGCGAGACCGGCGCCCTGATCGCCCTGCAAAACAACGACGGCGGCTGGAACCAGGTCGACTCCGGACCCGGCCCGAGCGCTCTCTACACGACAGGCCAGCTCGCCTGGACTCTGCTGCGAATCGGACTCCCTCGCGATCACCCGGCCGTCTCGAAGGCCCTACGATACATCATGACGCAGCAGCAAGATTTCGGCGGATGGATCCAGACCACGACTCACGAGAACTTCCGCACACCGATGCGAGAGACCCGATACGCCGTGATGGCCCTCTCGGAAGCCTTCCCTCGCCCAGGCGCTCCGCTCCAGGGCTGGGGCAATCGCAACCTGGACCCAGCGAGACTCCACGGGACTTTTTCGACCCTCGAAAACCTGGAAAATCTCGAGAATCTCTGGGAAATCCCCGAGGCCGATCGCGCCCGGTACGCCCAGACGATCGGCTCGATGCTCGACCATCCCGAGCCGCTCGTCCGCGCCTCGGCCGCCGCCTGCCTGGGACGACTCGGCGATCCCGGGCCCGTCGATCGGCTGGTCAAACGCCTGGGCGATCCCAGCAAGATCGTCTGGCGAGCCTCGGCCTGGGCCCTCCGACATCTGGGCAACCGCGGTATCGGCCAGGCAGAAATCGCCAGGGCCCTCCGCTCGCCCGATCCCGCCATCCGTCGCGGCGCCGCCCGGATCTTCGCCTATCAGTTCCACGGAATGGACGAAAACGCCCAATTATGTGAGCCTTTTTTCACACTCATTGGCGATCCTGATCTCCTCACCAGGTTGCAGGCCGTCCGAACTCTCCGCCAGTGGTTTTATCGAAGTCTAGATCTTCAAGTCTGCAAACGAATTGTCGGAGCGTTTATCGATCGGATGTCGGCCGCCGACGTCCCGGTCATCCGTCGAGCTTTGTCTGAGAATCTCTATATTCTTATGGACGAGAATCTTGGCGGCGGTGTGAGTCTTCAGAAGAACGTTGGCGAGTTGCCCGGCGCGATGCGTCCGGGAATTCTTCTGGCGCGAGAGCGATTTGAGCGGGAGGTGCTTCTCGGTCCGATTCTCGACGCCCTGCGTACGGGGAGCACGGATCAGCGAGTGGGGATTCTCGCGGCGTTCGACGGCTCGTTTTTCCGGGGGCGGGGCTATGCGCGACGGCCGGCGGGGATGATCGATGTCGGCAACGACCGGGAGTTTGGCTTTCTGGCGACGATGCCGCTCGCGGAGCGTGAATCGGCATTTCTTCCCCTGCTCCGCCCCGATCTGCCGGCCGCCTCGCGAGGCCAGGCGGTTCGGCTTGCCGGGT
The DNA here is from genome assembly GCA_027435495.1 of Planctomycetales bacterium. Lineage (GTDB taxonomy): Bacteria > Planctomycetota > Planctomycetia > Isosphaerales > Isosphaeraceae > JAKAUH01. Next base: position 2,130 of record DAHZZC010000042.1, on the reverse strand, counting down.
TCTTTCGGCTCCCGGAGGAGTCGAACGATCGTCGGATTCTCCGGGCGGTTCGCGACCGGTTGAACGACCCGGAAGAGGGTGTCCGCCTCGCGGCGCGCGAGGTCCTGCGCGAGCCGGCTGGTCCGGCGCAGAAGCCTCGACGTCCAATGCTCGAGATCGATCGTCCCCGGGCTCCGATCGACCCCGCCCGGCGGCCGAGCTTCGCCGTCTTCCGAGATCGGGTCAATCCATGGCTCTATCGAAACGGTGAGGACGGCTACGCCTGCTCCGACTGCCACGACAGTCACGCGATCCTTCGAATCGCGCCGGCGACGGACGCGAATGCGGTCGCCGTCAATTATCGATCGGCGCTCACGGCGATCGATCTCGATCGTCCCGAGTCGAGCCCCCTCCTGGTCAAGCCGATGAGCCCGCTCGGCCAGGGCGATCCCGACCCGGAAAGCCCGACCGGGCTGACACACGTCGGCGGCCCTCGATGGCCGGGACCCGACCACCCGGCCTACCGCGCAATCCTGGAATGGATTCGGGGAAACTGATCGACCCGAGAGATCCCGCAATCTGAAGAACCGGCTCCCATGAACGTCGTCGCGAGTAGATCGAGGCAATCCTGCGGCGTTGCAAGATCGATCCCATCGCTTACCTCGCGACCGGGATCCATCACCCGATACAGCTACCCGATTTCGATCGGATTCCCTCGGCGGTTCGGGTCTCTTTCGGGCGGGCCATGCCGGCTGACCGAGAGGAGCCGGAAACAGGGACCGAAGAGCCGATCCGTCGCTGGCGAGGCTTCAATTGATACAACCCACCATCACAACTTGATGAAATCGCGTCACGGAGTGAGAGATTGACATCGCCTTAATTTGATCGAACCACAACTCATTTCAGAACGCCAGCAATCGTGGTTGATTCCAGGAAAAACCCACCCCTTGTCCAGGGGGTCATCTCCGGATATTCTCCAAGCTGAAACGCGAGCGACCATATCTTTGCCGCCCGAAGATATCATCGTTTCCGTTGACAAATCTCCAAGCGATCTGGTATGTGGTTTCCAATTGAATCGCGTTTTGATCTCTGTGTGATGCGATCCTGACCGCGAGGGACATTTGATCGGGTGGGGAGATCGAGCGGCCTGGATCGTAGTGAGGTTTCCGGTCTATCAGCGCGGAGTCGTCCCAGCGAGGGAAGGACATGAAGACATCGCACAGGCGTTCGTGCGAGGTCGCCTGATTGCAAAGATGTCTTGATGGGTACGCTCCTCACGGTCGCAAGGCCGATGGGGGCGAACCTCCGGCCGCGGACCACTGCGATGCGGTGGTCGGGCGAAACCGCGTATGAGGCATCTGCCGCTCGGGTCGAGGCAAGGTCGCCTGAGACCCTTGCGAATGGCGTGAAAGTCGCGATACGACACGTCGGCCACGAGCCATCCGGACCGCCACGGCCCGGATTAGGTGGTTCGCGCACGCCTGGCAAGCAGCAGGCGGACCTCCCGAGGGATCGGATGGGGTGTCGGGTGACTGGCCCGGGCCCTGGGTATTCCGTGGATCGATGGGAATCGGCCTGTCTCTCGACTCGTGCAAGGTCGGAGGCCGAACGCGTTCGTGATCCCGCCGACCACGGCGATTGAAGCAGAATGCGGGCGGGATGCCCCTCCTAGGTAATTCGGTCAGGTCCGCGAGGGGCACTGATCCTACGGTATCCCTGCGCGCCCCAGTAGGGGTTTTCTCGATGTCGCCAGCCTGCGGGTGGGCGAGACCCGGGAGAGCGGCCGGATGCGATAGGACAAATGTGACATTCGAGGGAGCGTCGGCGGAATCCGCCGGAGAGTCGTCGGAAGTTGTCCTGGAGCTGGAACTTCGGACGACCCGGCAGGCAAGAAAACCCAGCGATGGAGAGGAGGCTCGACGTGAGCTCCGCGACCATGGCACGCGATCTTGAACGCGCCTGCGAGACAGGCGAAACGACCAACGAGCCGACTTTCAGGTCCTGGGAAAGTACCGAGACGATTCGGAGTGTTCCCCATGACGAAGAGGTGATGGAACCAAACGAAGAGGTGATGGAACCAAACGTCGATCGCTCGCCCGATGAGAAAGAACTGATCAAACAATGCTTGCTCCGTGATCCAAACGCGTGGCA
>DAHZZC010000041.1 GCA_027435495.1 Planctomycetales bacterium | reverse complement strand
CACGGACCATCGCCATCGCCTCATCCCAGGGGATGACCACCGATTCGAGGTCCTCGTCGGCCTCGGGACGGGTCGGGCCGGGACGCAGATCCTCGCAGAGATACAGGTACATCCGCTCGTTCATCACGCCCGGGCTGACGTACCATTCGCGGATCCTCCGGATCCGGCCGGCGACGTAGCCGGTCTCTTCCTGCAACTCGCGTTCGGCGGTCCGGTCGGGGTTTTCGTCGGGATCGATCGTGCCGGCGGGGACTTCCAGCAGCGTCTGCCCGACCGCGTATCGGCGGTTCGTCACCAGGCAGACATGATCGGCGTCCACCATCGGGACCAGCGCCACGGCCCCACGATGAAGCACCACCTCGCGCTCGGCAATCGTCCCGTCACTGAGCGCCACCGTCTGGAGCGCCAGGTCGATCTTCCGGCCGCGGAAAAGGATTCTTCTTTTTTGGTTCTTGGTAATTGGTTCTTGGTAATTGGTGGATTCAGCCTGGGGTACGTCCATGGCCGGTCGATCTCCCTTCCGCGCGGACGCCTGGATACCGGGTGCTTCGGGATTGGTCACTACCAATAACCAGTTACCAATAATCACTCCCAGGACCTGACCGTCAACACCGGGCAGGGCGATTCGCGGACGATCCGTTCGGCGACGGAGCCGAGCAGGACATGGGAGAGGCCGGTCCGGCCGTGGGTGGCGATCACGACGAGGTCCAACTTGTGGTCGGCCGCGTAGGCAATGACCGCCTCGACCGGGCTGCCCCATCGGACCGAGCGGACGATCGATCGGGGGGCATCCCAGTCGGGTTGGGGGAGTCGGTCGAGGGCCTCGCGGGCGGCCCGTTCGTTCTCCTGGTAGAACTCGGGCGGGATGACTGGCATCAACATCGGGTCGGGGCCGCTCGGAAGGATCTCGGAGAGGACGTGCAGCAGGTGCAACTCAGCGCCCAGGCGCGAGGCCAGGGCGCAGGCGTAGCGGACCGCCCCCTCGGAGTGAGCGCTGAAGTCGGTCGGGGCGAGGATGGTCTTGATCTCGATCATCGGTGTTCGCTCCGATGGGGGACAGCGTTTAACGCCCCTCGCGGACCAGGGCCTGGAACCGCTTCAAAAGCTCGCGAGTGATTGGGCCGGGCTTGCCGTCGCCGATGATCCGGCCGTCGCACTCGATCACGGGAATCAACTCGGCGGCCGTGCCGGTGAGGAAGCACTCGTCGGCCTTGAAGACATCGAGGCGGTCCATCGTCCGCTCGATGACCGGATAGCCGGCCTCTCGGGCCAGGTCGATCACGGAGGCGCGGGTGATCCCTTCGAGGATGCCCGAGTCGATGCTGGGCGTGTGAATCGTCCCGTGCTGGACCACGAAGACGTTGTCACCCGTGCATTCGGCGAGTTCACCCTTGTGGTTGAGCATCAGGGCTTCGAGGCAGCCGGCCTGCGTTGCCTCGATCTTCGCGAGGATGTTGTTCAGGTAGTTCAGCGACTTGATCCGCGGATTGACGGCGTTCGGGTGGTTGCGAGTGGTCGCCGCGGTGACGATCTTCAGGCCATGCTCATACAACTCGGGCGGATACAGCGCGATCTTGTCGGTGATGATGATGATCTGCGGGTCGGTCGTCTTGCGGGGGTCGAGGCCCAGGCTGCCGGCTCCCCGGGTGACGACGACGCGGATGTAGGCGTCGGTCAGCTTGTTGGCCGCGAGAGTCTGGACGATTGCGTCGGCCATCGCGGCGCGTGGGATCGGGATTTCCAGGTGGATCGCCCGGGCCGACTCATACAGTCGGTCGACGTGCTGCGGGAGCCGGAAGACCCGCCCCGAGTAGGAGCGAATCCCCTCGAAAACGCCGTCGCCGTAGAGGAGCCCGTGATCGAAGACACTGATCCGGGCTTCCGATTTTTCGAAGAGCTTGCCGTTGATGTAGACCTTGGGGTCCATCGGCTCGGTCCTTCCCCTGGTGATATCTCTTGAAGACGGATCCGAACAATGGCGGTCCTTCGGCTTCGGTCGTGGGGGCCCGCCCCGCGCCAGGCTCAGGCGAGGGCGGGCGACCATTCCTCGACACGGCCCTCAGCGAGCCGAACGACCCGATCGGCCTGCTGGGCGATGTTGGGATCATGCGTCACCACGATCATAGTAAGGCCGCGTTCGCGGTTCAAGTCGCGCAGCAGGTCGAGGACGCCCTGCCCGCTGGTGGCGTCGAGGTTGCCCGTCGGCTCGTCGGCCAGGAGGACGATCGGGTCGGCCGCCAGCGCACGGGCGATCACGGCACGCTGCATCTCCCCGCCGGAGAGCTCGGCCGGTCGGTGGGTCATCCGGTGGCCCAGCCCGACCCGTTCCAGGAGGTACTGAGCCTCGCGGCGGAGGCGGGGCCGGTGTCGCCAGTAAGAGATGGGGCCGTGGCGGATCCACTGCGGGACCAGCACGTTCTCCAGCGCTGAGAGCTCGGGCAGGAGGTGGTAGAACTGGAAGATAAAACCGAAGGCACGGTTGCGCAGGGTGTCTCGCCGGCGGTCGACCAGGGCGTCGATTCGTTCGCCGGCGAGGTGGACCTCGCCCGTGTCGGGCTCGTCGAGCAGGCCGAGGATGTGCAGGAGCGTGCTCTTGCCTGATCCGCTGGCACCCATGATTGCCAGCATCTCGCCTCGGTCGAGATCGAGGTCCGCGCCCTGGAGCACCGGAACCTCGTTGCGGCCCTTCCAGTAGCTTTTGACGACCCCTCGGGCCGAGAGCAGGACCTCGGTCGATCCGTCAGGAACCATCGCCATCGACTCCACCCTCCCTGGTCAGGATCGGACGTGATCGTTTCGGATCGTCTGCAATCAGTCGAACCGGAGTGCCTTGACAGGATGCAGCCGGGATGCTCGTTGGGCCGGCCAGATACTCGCGAGCACGGCGATCAGGAGGGCGCCGGCCACGATCCAGGTGACCGTCATCGGCTCGATGATCGTCGGGATCTGGTTGAAGTAGTAGATCGAGTCGTCGAAGACCTTCCGGCCGGTGATCCGGCTGAGTACCTGCTCGATCTCGTTGATGTAGTGGACGAACAGGAGCCCGCCGGCCATCCCCACTCCGCTACCGACGGCGCCGAGCAGGAGTCCGTAGCCGAGGAAGATCCCGCGGATGCCGGCCGTCGAGGCGCCGAGTGACTTGAGGATGCCGATGTCGCGCGTCTTCTCGACGACGATCATCGAGAAGATCGCCAGGATGCCGAACCCGGCGACCGCGAT
>DAHZZC010000040.1 GCA_027435495.1 Planctomycetales bacterium | reverse complement strand
TTCTTGCGTGCGGCGCGCTTTTTTCGGAGAGTAGCACTCACTCGAAAACCCCCTTGTTCCGGAATAGTGAGGATGTGTTTCCACCTCCATTATTCCAGAAACATGCGGGGTTTTCGAGCTATTTCCGGGAAATCGGGCCGGTCGGACTATAAATCACGCTTGGTTCAGGTCTAGAGAGCCTTAAGCTCGACGCCCAGCGGGGTGGTGCGGAAGGTCTTGCAGCAACGACAGCGGGCCCGGTACTCACCGTAGGTGACATCAAGGTAGACGACCCGCTTGCAGGCGAGGGTGCGGACCCGGCGATGGTGGATCGCCTTGCAACGCCCGAGCTTACCGCAATCGAGGCATGGGGCTTGGCTCGGGGCGCAGCGGACGGGTATGGTGCGGACGCGGGGGCCGATGGTCTCCATGGTCTGCGTGCTCCAGTGGGCTTGGTAACGCACCCACCAGCACGAAGGCCGTATCTCGTTATGTCAAGGCCCCTTTAAGCGAGCCGAACCCTGTCGGGATCGGCGAGAAGTCTCCACATCTTCGTCCCTGTATCCTCTGCGGTGGTCAATCTTCTCGCTCCCTCCGACTGCCCATCAGTGATCGCACATTACCCTCGGCGATCGCCCGGTGATCGGCCTCCTTCAATCCCGCCTCCTGGAGCTTCAGCAGGGCGGCGTCGGGGGCAAAGAACGGAGCGTGTGAGCCGACCACAATCCGTTCGGACCCGACCGCGGCAACGACCCGTTCGAGCACCGAGATGCCCTCCATCATCGCTGTGTCGATCCAGATTCGCCCCGCTTCGACGAGCTTCCTGAGCAGGACATCGGCCGGCTTGAGGCTCGCATTGAGCAGGACCACGCGGAGCGAGGATCGTCGTGCGACCAGGGCCACGAGCGGTGCGGGATCGACGGGCGGAACGCGGACCAGCGGGTGCTGGGTCCGCTCGTCCTCCATCGCTACGACGACCTGTACGATCAGGGAGCGTCGAGCGGCCTCGTCCAGCAGCGCGGCGAAGCGCGGGTCCCCCAGGCGGTAGCCGTGATAGTTGGGGTGCACGCGGATGCCGGGCATCTCGTGCTCCTCGTGGCAGCGGCGCAGGTCCTCCGGCCAGTCGGGGAGCGTCGGGTTCACCGTGCCGATGGGGATGAGCAGGCCCTCGCCGTGCGTGCGGCAGGCGGCGGCGAGGCGGAGGTTCACGCCGGCGACGTCGCGATGCAGCAGGCCGTCGAAGCTGCCCGCCCAGGCCTGCGTCACGCCCAGGCGCTTCAACGCGGCGACCAGGGCCGCCGGCTCGTCGAGCGGCAGGCGGCGGAAGGGCCAGCAAGAAAGATAGACGTTCGTATCGATCATCAATGGAGTGGGACTCCCTTGGCGCGAAGGATCGGGGTGAGCATCGCCCGCAGGTTGTCCCCGAGGATCGCCCTCCGGTCGGCCGGGGAGATCGCGGCCGACCGGACCTTGGCCAGTTGCGAGGCGAAGCCACGGCCTCCCACGTCGCTGCCGTAGAGGATCCGACGCGGCCCCAACTCGCGGACCGCCATCTCAACGAACCCCGCCGTCGGGTCCGAGCCTGCCAGGTCGATCGAGATATTCGGGGTCGCCCGGACGGTGCGGATGCCCCGCTCCCAGTCGCCCCCGGTGTGCCCGCAGATCAAGGGGGTTGTCGGGTGGCGGGCCGCCAGCGCGACGAGGTCCTCCGGACGGGACTCCCCGGGGTGGTTCCCACCGACCTTGATCCAGGTGTGTTGAAAGATCGCCGCACGCAGTTCGGCCGCGCGGCGGATGATCGGGTCGATCGCCGGGTCGTTGCAACGTCGAGCAACCCAGAGCTTGATCCCGACCATCGGCCCATCTCGGATGCAACGGTCGATCTCGCGGAGGCTGGCCTCGACATGGTTCGGGCTCACGTAGGCAAAGCCGAACGCCCGGTGGTGCCAGTGCGAGAGCGCCTGAAGCACCTGGTCGTTCTGGCGGCGCAGCTCGTCGGCCGACGGGTCCATGGCCATCGGATACCCCATGAACACGATCAACCGCTCGATCCCCATGCGATCAGCGCGGGCGACGAGCGCGGCCATGAGCTCGTCGGGAGTGCGGCCGGGCATTCCCGACAGGTGGCAATGCAGGTCCCAGATCCGCTCGCGCGGCGGCTCGGTCATTCTTGCACCTCCCGGAGGAATGCGATCACGTCGGCCATCTCCTGCGGCGAGACGCGGGCCTCGAGCCCCTCGGGCATGAGCGACTTTCCCGTCGCGGTGATGGATTCGATGCTCGCCCGGAGCACAGAATCCTCACCGCCTCCCGGGCGTCGCAGGGTGAGGCTCCCGGCCGACTCGGCGACGATCAGCCCGGTGAGGATGCGGCCGTCGTCGAGCGAGACGACATATTCCAGAAAATCGGGCGCGACCTCGCGGTTTGGATCGATGATGTGCAGGAGCAGCTCCTCGGGGGACCGCCGCTGGACGGATGCCAGGTTGGGCCCGACCGCGTGCCCGCGGTCGCCCAGCTTGTGGCAGGTTGTGCATTCGCGTTCGAACACCTGCTCGCCGCGGGCGGTATCCGCGGCGAGGTCCAGGGCGGGCCGATACCGCTTGAAGGCGGCCTGGCGCGGGCCGGGGAATCCTCCGCCGAACAAGGCTCGGGCCCGCGAGCGGATCGCGGCGTCCCGATCGGACAGGAGGAGGGTCCGCCGACTGGGAGGGATCAAGGCGGCGGGGACCGTGCCGGCCTCGACCGCTTCGAGCAGCGCTCGGGTCCAGATGGGGCGCGAGAGCAGGCGGCCGATGACCTCGGACCGCACCGACGGCGTGAGGCTGGGCCAACGGCGGAGGAGGATTGTCGCGACGCCGGGTTCGGAGATCGCGGCCAGCGCCCGGACCGCGGCGAGCTGGAGCTGCTGCGGCTCGGCGGCGTCCAGCAATGGCGCCAGGATGCGGTCGGTGGCGCGGAAACCGGCCTGTCTGATCAGGGCGGTGGCCCGCTCTCGGCGGTCGAGGTCGGCCCCGCGATCGGCCGTCGTCGCCTCGGCCCGGCGGAGGGCCTCATCGAGCATTCCGCGAGTGGAGGGTCCGCGGGTGCCCGGCAGGACATCGTGGAGCGTCCTCTCGCCGGCTCGGGCGAGCCCCTCCGCCAGGCCGATGAGCGCTGCATCGAGCCAGTCGAAGTGCTCCAGGACGACCGGGCTCGCGGCCAGGTCGTCGAGCAGGAGAGCCGCGGCCCGCTGGTCCCCCGACGCGCCGACGATCCCGGCCAGGCCGCGCAGCAGGGCCTGGCCACCCACATCGGAAAGGCCCTGGCGGTTCGACACGACAGCCCGGAAGACCGGTCCAGCAACCTCGGCGGGCGCACTCAGGACGGCGGTGCGGATCCAGGGATCCTCGGCATCACCGCGAGCGATCCCCGCCAGTGCCTGGACCGCCTGCCCGTTCCCCCCGGCGACCTCGCCGAGTGTGAAGACGACCTGGAAGCGGACTCGAATGGACGGGCTCTCGGCCAGGCGGATCACATGCTCTTTCAGCGTCGCCGAGCGGCCGAGACGGGGCTCGGCCAGCGCCACCGCGTGCTCGCAAACCGTCGGGTCCGGGTCGCCCAGGGCCGCGCCGAGGTCGTCGTCCTCAAGGCCAGCCAGGCCCTCCAGCGACCAGAGCGCCGCCAGGCGGCCGAGGGGATCCTTTCCTTCGCGGAGCATCGCCCGCAGAGGGCCGACGGCCGACTGGTCCTGGCGCTCGAAGATCAGACGGAGCGCGGTGTCGCGGTGCCAGGCGTTGTGGTGCTCGAGCAGGGCGACGAACTGGGCCATGGTGGCACGCCCGAGCTTCGGCGTCGGCCGGAGGCGGAATCCCGGAGGGGCGAGGCGGTAGATCCGGCCACGATCCTCGCCGCTGCGAAAGTCGAGGCCCGCCTTGATGTCGTCGGGGATCGACCAGGGATGCTCGATGACCTCGCGGTACATGTCCAGGACGTGGAGCGTCCCGTCCGGCGCGTTGACAAAATTGACCGGGCGGAACCAGGTGTCGGTCGAGGCGACGAATTCGGCCTTCTCGTCTGCTCGCCGGGCGCGGAAGGTGACGCCGTCGGGCTCGATGACCTCGCGGTGGATCAGGTTGTTGGCGACCTCGCCGAGGAAGACCTGACCGCGATACTCGGGCGGGTAGGCGTCTCCCCGATAGATGGTCACGCCGCTGGATGAGGTCAGGTAGCCCGCGCCGACGAGTTCGCTCCGGGGCATCGCCCGACCATTGGCGACCCATCGCCGGGCACGGAAATCACGCCAGGGCTCCGGGGGGCTGATCCGATACATCCGGATCGCGTCGCCGGCCAGGGCGGCGTCGTGCAGGGCCCTCGGAGCGATCAGGTACGGGTTCCGCGACAGGTATCGGGCGGGCAGGACGACGTGCTCGACCGGGTTGCGGATGTCGCAGAGGAAGCGGTTGCCCCGGTCGTCGAACGTGTTGCCGAACCGGGCTCCACCGGAGATCGCCTCGAACGCCCGCGTGTCGGGTCGGAACCGGAAGTCCCTTCGGAGAAGGGAGAGGCCCAGCCCGCCCGGCTCGTCCGCGCGGCGGATATTCCCCCCGTTGCTTGAGCCGGCGCCGTAGATCCGGTGGTCGAGGCCCCACTGGAGGTTGTTCATCACGGCCTGGATGTTGTACTTGCGGAAGCCCGTGAAGACCTCCTCGCGGATCTCGGCCCGGCCGTCGCCGTCGGCGTCCTTGATGTACCAGATGGACGGCGTCGCCGCGACGAAGGCCCCACCCTTCCAGACGGCGACACCGGTCGGCCACGACAGTTTGTCGGCCAGGACCGTGGCGGAATCGAAGGTGCCATCGCCATCCTGGTCGGTCAGGAGCTTGAGCCGGCCGACCGGTGGGTCGAGTGTGTTCTCGGCGAACGGCCGATCATTTCTCGGATCGACATGCGGATAATCCGACATCTCCACCACATACAGCCGGCCGTCCTCGTCGTACGCCGCGGCGACCGGATCATACACCAGTGGCTCCGCGGCGATCAGCTCCATGCGGAAGCCGTGCCGCACACGGAATGTCGCGGCAGCCGCGGCGGGCTCGATTGGCGTGGTCCGTGGGAACCTCGGCGGATCGCCCTCGGCCGGTCGCGCGGCGGGGGCGAGAATTAGAAGCAACACCGAGGATCGCCAGATCATCGGGGCGAACGTGGAGGACCGTCTCATGAGATCTCCCTCCGAGGTGACACGCCCTCGCCAGCCCGGGCGAACCCTTCCCGGACGGACCTGGATGGGCTGACGGGCCCGAATTTCGAACTCCGCCAGATCACGACCCAGCCACACGCCATGCAGGATCGCTACTCCGTAGGATCTCTGCGCCGTGCGCGGATCTTCGGGGCGGATCACGCCGTGGTGCGCATGGCCAGAGGAATCCCATGAGGATACAACTGGACGACCGCGCTGAACACCTGGTGGCCCTTTCTGCGGGTGTAGCTCACGATCTCTCTTTATCCTCCGTCGATTGCAGAGACCACAGCACGGAAACCTACCTGGTCGCCTATGACATCTCGGACCCAAAGCGATTGCGCAAGGTCGCGCGGACCTGCGAGGATTTCGGACTCCGCCGTCAATCTTCGGTGGTTCTTTGTCGACTAACAGCAGCGGATGTGGTAAGACTCAAATCAAGGCTGTATGACATCATCGACCTGGACCGCGATCAGGTCCTTTTCATTCCGTTGTGCGCCCGATGCGCCGGCCAGATCGAAGCGATGGGACGCCCGATCGAGCCGCATGACGCGCGGGACGTGGTGATTGTGACGTGACTGAGGCGATCAGAGCGGGAGGTTTCGTGGGGATCATGGCCGATGACCAGGAATTCGACGGGGCTTTTCGCGCCCTGACGGGGAACGATCCGTTCCCCTGGCAGCGGGCGATCTACGGCAGATTTCTTGAAGGACGGTTGCCAGGGTCGTGCCGGATTCCGACCGGGCTCGGGAAGACGTCGGTGATGGCGGTCTGGCTGATCGCGAGGGCGGAGCGGCCGGAGGTTGTACCGCGGCGTCTGATCTACGTGGTCAACCGGCGGACCGTGGTCGACCAGTCCACCGACGAGGCCGAGAAGATCCGGGCGAACATCGAGAAGGACGAGGAACTGAGGAGCCAGCTCGGCCCGCTCGCGATCAGCACGTTGCGGGGCCAGTTCGAGGACAACGGCGAGTGGTCGGCCGATCCCTCGCGCCCGGCGATCATCGCGGGCACCGTGGACATGATCGGCAGCCGGTTACTTTTCAGCGGATATGGCGTCGGGTTCAAGCGTCGGCCGATGCACGCCGGACTCCTCGGACAGGATTCCCTCCTGGTCCACGACGAGGCCCACCTGGAACCGGCCTTTCAAGAGCTTCTGGAAGCAATCGTCGAGGAACAGCAGCGGAGCGGCGAGGGGCGGCCGATGCAGGTCATGGCGCTCTCGGCCACCGCCCGCGAGGCCGGCGATGCGCCCTTTGTTCTTACGGAGCAAGACCGGGCCCACCCAGTGGTCAAGCGTCGCTACGAGGCCGCAAAGCGGATCGTCCTGGAGCCGATCGAGGACGAGAAGACGATCGCCGAACGCCTCGCCGATCTGGCTCTCCAGCACCGAGACGCCGGACGGGCTGTCCTCGTCTTCGCGAGGACCGTGGAGCACGTCGAGGAGGTCGCCCGAAGACTGGAAAAAGCGAAGGCGGGAGCGGTCCTCACGTTGACCGGGACGATCCGAGGCAAGGAGCGGGACGGGCTCATCGACGCCGAGGTTTTCCGGCGGTTCCGGCCCGAGACCTCGGCCGA
>DAHZZC010000039.1 GCA_027435495.1 Planctomycetales bacterium | reverse complement strand
CTTCACCGCCTCGTTCCTACTCTGCGGACTCTGGCACCAGGTCGGATGGCGATGGCTCGCCTGGGGCGCCTTCCACGCCGCCGGACTCATCGCCTGCAACCTCTACCGACATCGGCTCAACAAGCGGCTCGGCCGAAAGGGTCTCAATCAATACATGGCAACCCCCTGGATTCGACTCGCGGCCATCTTCCTGACGTTCGAGTTCAACGCGGCAGCGGTCTTCCTCGTCACTTACCCGTTTGAGGTGCCGACATGGATCTCTGGACACGGCTATTAACGCACGACGACGGGAGGCGGGCCTGGCGACGGACAGTACACGGCCTCTGGATCGGTCTGAGACTGATCGCCGTGCTCTACCTCGGCCAGGCGGGCGCGAAGTTCTTCTATCAGGGGTTTTAGCGCAATGATCGCACTCGAAAGGACGCGGGGCATCCTGGTCGCTGTGGCGATCGTGGGCGCCGGCCTTCTGGCAGATCGGCTGATGATCCAGGCGACCTCACCGTGGTGGCCAGAGGCGATCCGGAACGACTGGGCACGGTGCCGGGTCTACTTCCGGGAGATGGCGGCGCCCCGCCTCGCCGGATTGGCGGGCCAGGCAAAGCCCGACGATCGCCCGGTCGGGCTGTTCGTCGGCTCCTCGACGCTGGAATACGACGTCGAGACCGCGGCAATCGGCTCGATGATCGACCCGGGGCTGCGATGGGTCTCCATGATCTCGTACGCCGCGACGACCGCTGAAACCGACCTCATGACCGAGCTGGCGCTCCGGGGCGGGCTGCGACCCCGCATCGTCGTCGTGACGACCGAGGTGCGCCGGCTGGCGCGTAACCCCTCGTATCGCTATCCTGGACTGGACGACTCGACGAGCCTCGACCCCGGCCCGATGCTGGCCAGCCTCCGATCGGCGCGCTGGGGCCCAGCGGCACGCGAGGCCGCGGCACTGGCCTCGCACGCCTACCACACCGCGCTGCCGGGCCGGCTGCGCGCGGCGAGCTATAACAAGGCGTGGGGGGCGACCGCCCGCCTCCGGCTGCTCGATTCGCTCGGTCAGCCGCTTTCGGCCATCTTCGAGCCTGACCCCGACCCCTGGACCTACCGGGGCGCACCCGGCCAGCCCGCCGACCAGCCCCCACCTGACCTCAACGACCAGCAGCTCCGCGAGATCCGCGACGACCTGGTCTCCTCCGGCGCCTTCGACGCAACCCTCTACGACCTCGACCGCCCGGCCGCCCGGTCGCTCGTCTCGGCCGTCCGACGCGCCCGGGAGGCCGGGGCCCGAGTCGTCGTCCTGGTCCTCCCGGATTCGCGGTTCGTCCTTGACCGGACGCCCACGACAGGTCCCCTCGCCATGGAGCGGCTCTCCGACGAGCTTCGCGAGATCGGAGGCGTCGAGGTCCACACGTTCCGCGACGCGATCCCCGACCGCTACTTCCGCGACGCCAACCACCTGCGTCCCGAGGGCAAGCGCCTCTTCACCCGGGCCTTCCGCGAGCGATGGGCCCGGCGCGAGGCCCAGAGCCCCCACGGCGACCGCCTCGCCTCATCCCCTCGCTGAGGAGGATCGACGGTCCAGACCACTAGCCAGATCGGGGCGCATCCCGTAAATTCGATTCAGGCCGCCCCGCCTGCGCGATGGGCCACGGGGTCGGGATCGATCCGCCCCACCGCGGACGTGCATCCACTGGGAGAGAGAGACCAGCCAGCGCCATGATGATCAAAGCGACCGACATCCGCCGGGGGATGGTGATCACGATGGAGGGCGTCAATTATGTCGTCCTCGACTTCGCCCATCACACACCGGGCAACCTCCGGGCGATGGTCCAGACCAAGCTGCGGAACATGAACAGCGGCTCGCTCATCGACAAGCGGTTCCGCTCCGTCGACCAGATCGACGTCCCGTACGTCGAAACCAAGGAGTACGAGTACCTCTACTCCGCCGGCGACGAACACGTCTTCATGGACTCCGAGACCTACGACCAGCTCAGCTTCTCGCCGGAGATCATCGGCACCGCCATGGATTACCTGCTGCCCAACAGCAAGGTGATGGTCAAGTACATCAACGACAAGCCCGTCTCGATCGAGGTCCCCGACTTCGTCGAGCTGACCGTCACCGACACCCCGCCGGCCCTCGCGGGCGCCACGGCGACCAACCAGTACAAGGAAGCCACGCTGGAAACCGGGTTGAAGGTCGACGTCCCCCCGTTCGTCAAGCCCGGCGAGCGAATCCGGATCGACACCCGAACCGGTGAATACCTCGAACGGGTCAAGTAATTCCATTCACCACAGAGACACTGAGATCGGAGAAGAGGACCCGTCTTCTCGGGACCTCGGAGTCTCTGTGGTGATCAAAGCCCGAGGAGAGCCCGATGGACGCCGTGGTCCGCCTGCTGTCGGAGCTGGTCGCGATCCCGAGCGTCAACCCGATGGGACGGCCGCCGTCGGGTGACATCTACCTCGAAGGTCGGCTGACCGACTTCCTCGAGCGATGGCTGGGGGATCGCGGGATCACCTGCCGTCGCGAGGTGGTCTCGCCCGGCCGCGAGAACCTCCTGGCGCGGTACGAAGCCCCCGGCGCCTCGCGGACGATCCTCTTCGACGTCCACCAGGACACCGTCCCCGTGGACGGGATGACGATCCCTCCGTTCGAGCCGACAATCGCTGGCGGGCGGCTGCACGGCCGGGGCTCATGCGACGTGAAGGGAAGCATGGCGGCGATGCTGGCCGCCTTCGACCGCCTGGTCCGCGAGCGGCCGACGGGGTCGGCGTCGGTCATCCTGGCCTGCACCGTCGATGAGGAATACACCCACACCGGCTCGTCCCGGCTGGCGACCTCTCGGCACGGTGCCGACCTGGCGATCGTCGCCGAGCCGACGCGGCTCGACCTTGTCACCTGCCACAAGGGGGCGCTCCGGTGGAAGGTCCGATCCCACGGTGTCGCCTGTCACAGCTCCACGCCCCACCTCGGCGCCAACGCGATCTACCGGATGGCGCACGCTCTCCTGGCGCTCGAAGGCTACGCCGAGACGCTCTCGCGGTCTCACCCGCACCCGATGCTCGGCCCACCGAGCCTCTCCGTCGGCCGGATTGAGGGGGGCCTCACCGCCAACATCGTCCCCGACCGTTGCGAGATCGAGATCGACCGCCGGCTCCTCCCCGGCGAGGACGCCAGCGATTGCATCGAGGAGGTTCGCGTCCTGCTCGACCGCACCCCGGGCGGGGCCGAGGCGATCGAGTTCGGCGAACCCTGGGTTCACATGCCGGCCCTGGCGCCGAGGGCCGAGGCGTGGATCGCCCCACTCTCCATCGCCATCGAAGAAGCGACCGGCCGACATCCCGAAATCCGGGGCGTCCCGTTCGGCACCGACGCCGGCCCGCTCGCCGAGGCCGGAACGCCCTGCGTGGTCCTCGGCCCCGGCGATATCGCCCAGGCCCACACGAAGGACGAATGGATCGAGATCGAGCAGGTGCAGCTCGCCGCCGAGATGTATTACCGGATCGCTCGCGACCTCGGCCGGGCGTGAGCCTTCGGGTCGCGATCGACATTGAGGTGGTCAACAAGCCGGGAATGGTTGCTCGCCGAGGCCCTCTTCGCCGCTTAACTGGCCTTGCTGCCCCACCGCTGGGCTAGCGAGGTCTTCGCGGTGTCCTTCGGCTGCTGCCGGATCGATCCCATTTGTAGGCGATCTTCGCGACACATGTTGCTTCGGCCAGGTCGCTCGCTGGAGCTAGCTCCTACATGGGTTGATCCTCGGGGCGCGGATGGATGGTCCCTCGTAAGGAGCCATCGGCCCGGTCCCTCGCGATCGACGGATCGTTCGCCTGCCGTTCGAGCCGGCTCCGGCCCGCGATCTTCGTGACACCTTCGGCTGCAAACTCGTCGAGCCCGGGTGCTCCCTCCGACAGGTGACCGGCAAGCCCGACTTTCACAAACAGGACCGGAGCACCGGGCTCGTGGCTCAGACTCCGACTTCTGGATGGCCCTCTCGTTCCTCCGCCGCGATCCACGATAGGAATCCGGCCTCAGGCCGTCCATCGCCCGCGCAAGC
>DAHZZC010000038.1 GCA_027435495.1 Planctomycetales bacterium | reverse complement strand
GACCGCACGAGGCCGAGCGGACGACGAATCCGATGGGACGAGAGGCCGAAACGACAGCCTCCAGCCCCAGCGCAGCCATGGATGCCCCGCCAAAATTACAGCGACAACGCAAGCCCCTCACGCGGATCGGTCTTTACCTGGGCTGCCCAGTCTGTCCACAATGAACGGACGTAAGAATCGGCTGATCGGTCACGGTCATGAGAACCGAGAGGTACAGGAAGGTGATCCAGATGGCGGAGCATGGCAATGCTGGAGTGGGAGAGGCGGATCCCCTGAAATCGGTCGCGGATGCCATGGAGACGGCCGTACAGGCAGCGCGTGATGGGGCAAGCGATGCCCGGGCGGCCGTTGATCGGGCGATCCCGGCGATTTCGCAATTCGTCTCGCGGTTCGTGTACACGACCAGCTACTCGATCTCGTACGGAGTCGTCTTCCCCGCCATGTTGATCGCGAGGGCGGTCCCGAAGGACAACGCTCTCGTCCATGGCCTGGTCGACGGCGCCCGCGCCGCTCGCGAGATGGCCGAGGACTGGCAGGGAGTGAGCGAGG
Organism: Planctomycetales bacterium; assembly: GCA_027435495.1. Classification (GTDB taxonomy): domain Bacteria; phylum Planctomycetota; class Planctomycetia; order Isosphaerales; family Isosphaeraceae; genus JAKAUH01. The sequence goes on along the minus strand of DAHZZC010000038.1, from coordinate 4,441 downwards.
TTGCCCCGGCTCCGGCGACGACCTGAAACGCGTTCCGGGCGATCAATCCGGTTGGGTTTCCCATTCGGGGGGTGGTGCTGGGGACAGCCGAGAGGCGGCCAGCGCGACCAGGTTCAAAACGATCAGGCCGCAGGCGAGGGCCGCGGCCTGAGTCTGTGCCCTGGGGTTGCTCTCGGCGAGAATCAGAAACTCGGGCGCCATCGGCCGAACGTCGGTCCACGGACAGAAGAAAAGTGCGGGGACCAGATTGACCGCGGGGAGCAGAATGGCGAGGCTGAGGACTCCGAGCCATCCGAGTCGATGCCGGGCGGCAAGCGATCGCGCCCGAGCGGGAGAGGCGCCGGCCAGGATGGCCGCGTCGACGGACGAGCGTGCCCTTTCAAGCCGCTGCCCCTCTGCTTGCCACCAGCCCGCGAGAAGTTGAGAGCCGACCGAGATCCCTACGGCCGACGCCAGGAGCGGCCAGGGGTTGCGCTCTGCTGAGAGTTCAAAGCCGATCGCCGGCTCGAGCCGATGCGCGAGTAATTCGAGCACCGCCAGGAGGCCGACACCCTGAATCATCGGTGGAACCCTGGCGAGCCGTCTGGAGACCCGGGAAAGCGGCGCCGATGACCCGCGTGGGGAGGGCTCAGGCCGGGCCAACCAGGCCAGGATCAGGACTGCCGCGCCGACTTCCAGTCCCAGAACCAGCGATCGAGTCGCTGCCTCCCGGACGGGTTCTGAGGCGATCGTTTCCATCAAAATGGATTGATTCGCCCCCGACGAGATTAGGAGGGCGAGGCATCCGAAGACCGGCAGCCATCCGAGGGCGGAAGTGACCGTCACGATCGAGGCGGCAGCGATCGTGGTGACTGGTCCGGTCGACGAGTGCCTTGAGATGGTCCGCGATCCGATCGGCCTCGGCCCGCCCCAGGATCGAAGGAGCCAGCGTCCGGCGAATGAAAGGATCGCAGCGAAGACGGCCCAGATGGCGGTGGCGGGGAAGGGATCACTCCCAGTCGCTGCCTCAACGATCTGGAACGCGAGCGTCCTTCGCAATCCGAGGAGAATCGGCACGCCCGGTTCCAGTAGCGCGAGGGCGAAAGCAGCGGCAGCGGCCCGGGCCGCAGCGGGCCGGACGATTGGCCAGGTCACGCTCCGCCAGGCCGCGAACCGACCAGCCCCGGCCAGCCTTGCGGCGGCCGTCCATTCGGGATCAATCTCTTCGAAGGCCCGTGCTGTCGCCAGCGCGACCAGTGCGACCACGGGCGGGGCGGTCGAGGCGATCCAGAGAAGCCACGACGGCCAACCTGCCAGGGACTCCAGAGCCGGGATTCCGACAACCGCCCGCCTCATCGCCAACGGCCAGTGGAGCGGCCACGCGAGCAACCCGATCCAGCCCAGGGCCAGGCAGGCGGGTGGCGCGGCGAGGATTGTGCCGACCGCGACGCGGGCCAGGGCCCGTCCCCGCCCGGGGATGGCCGCGAGTGTCCGCCCGATCCCGAGGCCCAGTACGAGCGAGAGGGCGGCGATCAGTCCGGCGAAAGTCAGGCTATTGCGGGCACAGGTCCAGGTGAAATCGGAGGAGACGCGGAGCGCGATCGGAAGGGCGGAAATGCGTCCCTCGCCGTCGGGGCCGAAGTCGATCACGGCGGCGATCGCCACCGCCCCAACCGGAAGCGCCGCAACCAGACCGAGGAGGGACCGCACCGCCCATCGCAGCCATCGAATCCCGAACATCTCGCCGTCGCTCCTCAATCGCCTCGCGACTTGCTCGTCCGACGCCGACTCATCATAACCGCCAGGGGCCGCCGGTGGATGGACGAAGGCTACTCGGCCCGGCAAGATGGAACGCAAGATGCCGCGAGATCGAGTCTCTTGTCCGGATGGGACCGAGTCTCGCTATTGTGGAGGATCTGCTCGATGAAGGCGTACCGACTGCACGCGTTCGAGGGCCCCGACGCCATTCGCTGGGAGGATCTCCCGACCCCTGAGCCCGGGCCGGGACAAATTCGCGTCCGCGTCCGCGCGACGTCGCTCAATTTTCGCGACCTGATGATCTCGAAAGGGATCTACAACCCCAGGCTCAAACTACCGCTGATCCCGCTTTCCGACGGCGCCGGTGAGGTCTCGGCGGTCGGCACCGGTGTGACCCGGTACCGCCTCGGCGACCGCGTGGTCTCGGCGTTCATGCCAGGCTGGGTCGACGGCGAGCCGACCGACACCAAGGTCCGATCGGCGCTCGGCGGCGAGGTCGACGGGATGCTCGCGGAGGAGGTTGTCCTGCCCGAGACGGGCGTCCTGCCGATCCCCTCGCACCTGAGCTTTGAAGAAGCCGCCACGCTCCCCTGCGCCGCCGTCACCGCCTGGAATGCCCTCTTCGAGACCGGTTCGCTCCAGCCCGGCGATTCGGTGCTGGTCCAGGGGACGGGCGGCGTCTCCATCTTCGCCCTGCAATTCGCCCGGATGGCCGGGGCCCGGGTGATCGTGACGTCGAGCAGCGACGCCAAGCTCGCCCGCGTCAAGGAGATGGGGGCCTCCGATCTTATCAACTATCGGACAACCCCCGACTGGGATAAGCCGGTCCGGCAGCTCACGGGCGGCGTCGGCGTGGATGCGATTGTCGAGGTCGGCGGCGCCGGCACCTTGCCGCTCTCGATCCGCTGCGTGAAGCTCGGCGGCTACGTCGCGCTGATCGGCGTCTTGACCGGGGGCGGCGAGTTTAACCCGATGCCCGTGTTGATGCGGCACATCCGGTTGCAGGGCATCTTCGTCGGCTCGGTGCAGATGTTCGCCGGGATGTTGAAGGCCATTGAGGTTGCCCAGATGCGGCCGGTGATCGACCGCGTCTTCCCATTCGAGCAAGCAATCGACGCCCTGAAGCACATGGAGAGCGGCTCCCACTTTGGCAAGGTGGTGATCCGCGTTTGAAGCGAGATCGGGGGCGATGATGGAAACCGGACGGCTCCTGGAAGAATTGCGGCCTCTGCCGACGCTGAAATCGGTCCTGGAGTGGGGCCTGGCGCGTCGGCCGCCGGCCGAGTTCGTTGACGTGGTGATCCAGGATGAATTTCACCACGACGTGATCGTCCGAATCTCGGACGGTGTCTTCGCGGTCTTCGAGACGAGTTGACTGGGCGCGGTGATGGCGGTCGCCATCTGGGACCACAGGCCGACGCCGCAGGAATTGCTGGACAAACGGCTCGATCGAGGCTGGCGGCCGACGCCCACGGAGACTGTCGAAGGGGGCGTCGTGCTGGGCTATGCCGCGTGCGCCTCAGGTGAGCGCGAACTTTCCGGGTAGGACGACCACATGCTCGGGCGCGACGGAGAGGGTCAATCCCTGGCCCTCCCGGATCGCCTGAGACTGGCCTTGAAGGACCGAGACCAGGACGGGCCAGTCGCCGGGGGCCCGGGCATGAATGTGACGGACGTCGCCCCGGAAAACGATCCGCTCAACCGTCGCCGGGAATCGGTTCCAGCCGGGCGGAACCGTCGATGACGCGGTCATCGTCTCGGGGCGGATCGAGATTGTCACCGAGGTTCCGGGAGCCGTGGCGCCGGGGGGCGTCCGGGCGACCAGGCGGCCGAGCGGCGTCCGGACGATGATCTCGCCGCGAAGGTCGCCGGGATGCCCGTCGACCTGCCCCTGGAGAAGGTTCGTCGGTCCGAGCAGGCGGGCGACGAAGACGTCGATGGGGTTGTTGTAAAGCTCGTGCGGGCGGCCCGACTGGACAATCCGGCCAAGGTCGATCACGGCGAGGGAATCGGCCATCGCAAGCGCTTCCTCGGGATCGTCGGTGAGGACAAGGGTCGTGCGCCCTGACTCGCGATGGAGCTGCCGCAAATCATCGCGGGCCTCCTCACGCGCCCGGGGCTCGAGCAACCGCAAGGGCGCGTCGAGGATGAGCAGATCGGGATCGGCGACGACCGCCCGGGCGAGGGCCGTTCGGAGCTGCTGCGAGGGCGAGAGGGATTCGGGACGACGTCCCGCCAGGCTATCGATCCTCATCGCATTGAGCGCCTCGGCGACTCGCCTCCGACGCTCCGCGGCGGGCGTCCGCTTCATCCTCAGCGGGAAGGCGACGTGCTCGGCGACTGTCAAGCTGGGCCAGAGACCGAGGTGCTGGAAGACCATCCCGACCCGGCGTTCGCGGGCGGGCACCTCCTGCACCATCCGATCATTGAAAAAGATCTCGCCGTCGTCGGGACGGTCCAGGCCGGCGATCAGCCGGGCGAGCGTCGACTTGCCTGCGCCGGGGGGACCGAGGACAAACGCCAGTTCGCCCGGCCTCAATTCCATCGAGACACCGTCGAGCGCGGCCACGCCCGCATATCGCTTGATCAGACCTTCGATCTGGACGCGAAGCATCAGGACCCCAGCGATCGATCAAGGGGAAGAAGCGGGGACCGAGTTTCGGGCATTCTCGATCGCCCGGACCACCCGACGATACCGCTGGCG
>DAHZZC010000037.1 GCA_027435495.1 Planctomycetales bacterium | reverse complement strand
GCCGACCCGCAGGAGCCCGCGTCCCTCTGAGCCAAAGAGCGGCTTGACAATCACGTCGCCGCCCATCGCCTCAAAGACCTCCATCGCCAGGGCTGCCGACTGACCGGCCCACGACTCAGGGACGTGGAGACCCTCGGCGTCGATCAATGCAAGCGAAAGATACTTGTCCACGGCGGCCTCGACGGCGCGGGGAGGGTTTACGATCGGCACGCCCGAGGCCGCGAGGCGGTGCAACGCATCCATCCGGAACACGATCGGCTCCAGTCCGCCGGGCGGCATCATCCGGACCAGTACCCCGTCGACGGCCCTCAGGTCGATCGACCCGGCCCGGATCTCGCGCCGGCTTCCGACCCTCGCCGAGACCTCGCCGAATGGGATCGCGAGCAGCTCGACGTCGAGCCGGTGCGATGCCCGTTGCAGGTCCTCGACGTGCCAGCCGAGCCCGGATACGAGCACCGCCACGGTTTTCCTCATCGTCTCCGAAGCCCCGATCAAAGGAAGAACGACCGCTCCAGCACCCCAGGCTCGAGCCAGCCGAAGGTCCAGCATCGCCCTGTCTCGACGTTCTGAAACGAGACCTGCGCGGGGCTGAAGAGGTGTGGGTCCACGGCGTAGAAGTCGTGATTGTATCGCGCGAAGATCTGGGCGAACGGCTCGCCGTGGTCGCGAGAGGCCATCGACGGCACCTTCGGCCCGATCGCTTCAAGGCTCGCGTCATCGCCCGAGACCATGAGGACGACTCTCGCCCCATAGAGGATCGCGTCGTTGGTCCGGCCGATCGCCGCGAGGTCGCTGGACGCGACTGGGGGCAGGGGCGCCCACCCGTGTGCTGAGAGGATCCGCGAGAGATCGAACTTCAACTCGGCGAGCTTGTGCAACGCCGTCTCAACCGACCGCGACACGATCTGCACGCCACCGGCGAGGCTCGCCGTTGGCGCAGCGAGCAGGGTCACGGCCGAGGGCTTGACCCGGCACCCCTCGGCGATCTTCTCAAAGACCGCGGCCGTCGGCGGCTTGCTGGTCTCCAGAATCCCGACGACAAAGGAAGGCTCCTCGCGATGACCGATGGTCTCGAAGATCGCCTCGGTTCCGGCGGCGGCTCGCATCGGCCCCGATCCCATCGCGAAGAACTTTCCCACCTGGATCGACCATCCGGCGTACTGGCTCGCCAGACAGGCGCGGACCGGATGGTCGGTCACGACGTGGACCATCGAGACGGGATGGCCAGCCACCTCGCCAGGGATCAGCTCAACGTCCGCCAGCGAGGCGAGGCAGCAACGCGCCAGCTCGACGCCTGTTCGCAGACCCCCGCGGACCGAGATCCCGCAGTCGATGAACCGGCCACCGCCCTCGATCGGATAGACCGCGGTCCGGTAGTCATCGGACATCATCGCGAGAACCTCGGCGATTCCCATCGCTTCTTCGTTGAGACTCATCGCATCGCCTCCGAACTCGGAACCATCCGGCCGCTGGATCGCCGATCAGACCGGCTCTCCGTATCGATCAAGTACGTCGAGCAGGCGGATGTGAAACGGACCAAGGTTCCCGCCATAATTGCCCGCGGTCACCCCGAGCACCCCAGGGCGACCGGACGCCCTCCGAACCCCGACCGCCGTGGCACGCTCGACCGCTTCCAGGCTCAGGCCATCGATCACGATTTCATAGGCGCAGGAGGCATCCGGTGGCAGTTCGGTTGAGACCACCCCGCGCAGCATGGGAGCGAAGGCGGTGTTGGTACTGGCGCGCAGCCCCTTGTACTTGCTTCCGACCTTCGAGCCCGAACGGGCGATCCCGCCCGGGAACGGCAGGATCACGTCTCGACATTGCGTCTGGATCGCCTCGACAGCCGCCTCGGTGGCCGAGAGCGTCCGCGAAGGATCGTCGCCCAGGACGATCAGGTTCCCGCCCGCGACGCCCTTGATCGTGCCGAAGGTCTCCTCGCAGAGAAATTCGCCGTCCATGACCGGGATCCGCCAGTATCGACGCCCGCCTATCTTCTTCGAGACCTGCCAGCCGTCACCGAAGTAGCGGAGCCGTCCCCCGACCACGATGGACTTCTCACCCACCGGCAGGCCGTTGTAGCAGGCGGAAGTCGGGCAGGTCATCACGCACTGGCCGACGCGGTTCGTGAGAGCCTTTTCGAGCGCATCGCGCGAGAACGCGAAGACCAGGACACTGCAACCGGGGCGTCCGTCGGGTGTCTCCTCGGGGCCGAGGGTTTGTTCCACGGCCGCCTCGGCGTCGCAGGCGATCACGCTCGTCGCGTAGCCCGACATGGTTCGCGCGGCGATCTCGGCCCAGGCGGGGGTATCGGCGGTCAGGATCGCGCGCGCGGCGGTCATCGGGAACGCCTCGGCGAAGGTGTCGACGACGATCGGGATCATGGGACGACCTCCGATTCTCCGATCGTATCGGCCTCCACAGGATAGTTCCGCCACTGGATTGAGTACGAGCCCTCAAACCACTTTTGGATATCGGGCTCGACGCCTCGGTCGTAATCGGGCTCGACGTGAAGCGTCCTTCCTCGCGTCGTCTCTCGAATCTCGCCCTGCTCGACGACTACGAGCCCTCGATGGATCACGTACCGGGGCAGAGCGAACATCACTTCAGGATCGAGATCGGGCGTGTAGATCGTCACGTCGGCATCCGCACCGAGGCCGAGGTGTCCCTTGTTCGTCAGTCCAAGCATCCGGGCCGGGCCAGCCCTGGTAATGATCGCGATCTCGGAGAGGCTATATTGCCGATCCAGGTCACGCAGGACAGACTGCTCTCGGACCTCGGCAGGCAACGTGGCGAGGGTGTCCTTCCGGAACGTCGCATCCATCAGAAGCTTGATGATCCGCGGATATGCGAGGAACGATCCGCCGTTCGGATGATCGGTGCTCATCGCGATCTGCCAGGGGTCGCGCGTGCGCAAGAACCATTCCAGGCCGATCGCCCATTGCCAGGCGTGGACCGCGGTCGTATTCCGGTACTCGATCGGCGCGACGCCGCAACCGGTCTCCTGTTCGATGTCGTTGCTGTACCACTTCGATCCATAGAGCCGGCCGAGAAAGTGACCGACCGGTCCATCCGCCGTCATCCCGATCGCGGGCCCGAAGACAATCTGCCCGACATCGGCCGTCAGGTTCGGATGATCGTTCAGGTACTCGACCAGCGGCCCAACCTTCGAGCCGAATGTGGATTCGTCGCCGTCGCCCCCGTCGTAGCTATGGAACTGAATGTGCGCCAGGTGGGCCCGATGGCCTTCGAGCCGCTTCATGGTTTGAAGCGTCGTCGTCCAGTTCCCCGGCAGTCCGAGGTTCAGCGTATGCACGTGAACCGGATGCGGGAGCCGCAACTCGTCGACCGCTCGCGCCACCGAGGCGAGAATCTGCCCGGGCGTGACCTCAAAAT
>DAHZZC010000036.1 GCA_027435495.1 Planctomycetales bacterium | reverse complement strand
GTCGCGGTCGGTGGGGAGGGAGAGCGGGACGCGGGCGCGGGTGAGGAAGTTGCTCGTGAGGCAGTTCACGCGCATGGGCGTGGGGTCGAGCGTGCGGACGAGGCGTTCCGTCGTGAGGTCGGTCAGGCCGATGCCCGTGGCGTTGCCACTGGTTTCGACCGAAAGATCCAGCACCGCGACGCGCGTGATGACGGGGCGCGGGAGGTCGGGCATCGTCTCGACGCGCTGGCGGCCGATGACGTTGGGGTCGAGGCCGGTCCCGCTGTAGTTCTTGCCGAGCTCGCCCACGATCAGGACGTCGATCTGGTCGAACGGGAGCCGGCCCATCAGCCCTCGGGCCCGCTCCAGCAGCTTCGGCTCCTCGTCGAAGATCGCCTCGGGCTCGATGGCGACGATCTCGGCGGTGGTGTCCTCGGCGTTTTCGAGGAGCGCGAGGCCGAGCGCGAACGGGGTCTTCTCGACGAGCGTCCGACCGACGGCGGGCAGGACCTCGCAGAGCCCTCGGATGCCCAGCTTGTGGACCTGGCTGGCGCCCTGGCGCTTGCCCAGGCCGATCACCAGCATCTTCAGCACACCGGACTCATGAACCCCGCGGAAATCCGTGTGCGGCTTCACTCGGTTCGCCAGGACAATCCCGTCGGCCTGGTAGGCGTTGCGGTCGAAGTAGATCGGGAGTCCGACCGGGTTTGTCCCCAGTTCGACCGTCTCCATCTCGGTCTTCACGGGAACGCCCATGGCCTCGGGCGTCACGCCGTAGCCAGCGAGCAGTTCGCGCTGGCCTTCGGCGGTCGCTCCGCCGTGGCTCCCCATCGCGGCGACGATGAACGGCCGGTAATCGAGTTCCTTGAGGGTATCGACGATCGACCGGGCGACCACGTCAATTCCGTGGATGCCCCGGCTCCCGATTCCCACGGCGATCGTCCCCCCCGGCTTCACCCGATCGCGCAATCGACTGGAGAGAATCCGATCCCGGACCGTGCCCCGGACGTCCGCGACGCGGGGCTGGGGGATCGACTGGCGGACTCGGGCCAGGGGCGGGAAAATCATCGGCGTTCGGTCCTGGATCGGGGTGGGGGAATCGACGGCGGCGTGCCTCGGGCCGCCGATCTCCCAATCTAGCCGCCGATCGGCCGGATCGCCAACCGGGACGTCCCGATCAATAGCCCCAGTAGGGCGATGGCCTGCGCGGAGCGATCGGACCGGGCCCCAGCGACGGGGCATAGTAGCCCATCGGAGGCGCAGGGTCCATCGACCGCCCAGCAGCGCCGTACATCACCGGATAGGTCCGATACGACATCCCCGATGATGGATAATACGAGGCCCCATACACATACCCAGGCGCCACATACCCCGGACGCCAGAGCCCAACCCCGTATCGCCCCGGCAAGAGGCCGTAGGGCGGGTAATTCGCCGCGTAGGATGACGTCGGAAACGCGGTGAAGGTCGAATAGGTTTGCGGGAAGCCGTAGCTGGCGAACCCGTAACTCGTCCCGTACCAGCCGGGAGCGGCGAAGTAATCGCTCACCCGGTAGGAGGACATGTAGGGCGTTCCGACGCCCACCTGAGCCGAAGCCCGGTTCGCTCCGGCACCGATCGTCAGCGCGACGGTCAGGACCCCAACGGCCAGCCGACCCCTCCACCTGGAAGCTCGCATCGCGCCGCCCTCCCCGCATCCGGTTGCCGTGTCAAATGACCTGTCTTCCGAACGATCGTCGCCCGAATTATACCCCGCAAACCAGGCGATCGGGCGCGCGCCTCGAAATCCGAGGTCCGGCCCGATCCACCCGGGAGGGCGATGGCGAGCTTACCGGTCAGCGGCCCCAGGCGTAGCCCTTGTACATCGAGCCCTAGCCCGTGGTGCCATACGGGCTGAGGGCATATCCTTGCCCGTAGGCCGCGTATCGCTGCGCGGGCGAATAGATCGGCGTCCCCGGCTGCGCCGGCCAGTAGAGCGAGCCGGTCGGTAGCGCGTAGGTCTCAGCCGCTGGAGCCGCCGCATACCGCGAGGCACCCCGAATGACCCGATTGTTCCGGCGGCCCCGGAGCACCCGTCGCGGGGCCGCCGGCATCTGGGCGTAAGGATTGTAGCCCACCGACGGATACGGCATCGTGCTGCCGACGGTCGGCGTGGCCTGCATGGTCCACCAGCGATCCGGAACCGCCGTGTTGGCCGGGATCGGCTGGGTGTAAGCCATCCCAAAACCACCATGGTACGTTGGCATCTGAGCCCGGGCCGCCTGCCCCACCGTCATCAGGATCGCTGCCAGGGCCAGGCCCGTCGTGCGAATCATGGCTGTCTCCTTGCTCGGCGTCGTTTTCGGCTGCGCGTCCAGGATGTCATCGTTGCAATTCTAAGACCTATTACGCTGGCTGCGCTAAAAAAGGACATGCGCACCCAGATTTTCCGGCGGGTCACTCCCTTCAACCTTCCCCGCCGATACCTGACATGGCGATTGCGTGGAATTTGCGTTTCGGCCGGCGGGATTTTTGGATTCCCAAAAAACCAATTTACGCCGATCGGAATCCAGACTTGGATGAATCGGCGTGATGAGTTATAACAGAGTGGTCGAGCCAGGCTTAAGAGGGTGGATGGACGAGGCATGATATGGCAATGGCGGAAGGGATCTCACCGGATCGGCGGTCGCTCGACGAGGTGCACAGTTCGGTAGCGGTGCCGTCGGGTCGTGGTGGGTCGCGGCAATGGCGGCAGTTCCTGGCCTTTCTGGGTCCGGCGTACCTGGTGAGTGTTGGGTACATGGACCCGGGGAACTGGGCGACGGACCTGGCTGGCGGGGCGCTGTTCGGCTACGCGCTGATCTGGGTTCTGCTGATGTCGAACATGATGGCTGTCCTCTTGCAGACGCTCTCAGCGCGGCTGGGAGTGGTCACAGGGCACGACCTGGCGCAGGCCTGTCGGGCGGAATATTCGCCGGGTGTGAACGTGATTCTCTGGTTGCTCGCCGAGATCGCCATCGCGGCCTGCGACCTGGCTGAGATCCTTGGAACGATCATCGCGCTGAAGCTGCTGTTTGGTCTCCCGCTGCTCTGGGGATGTGTGGTCACGGCATTCGATACGTTTCTGCTACTGTCTCTCCAGCGTTGGGGAATGCGGCAGGTTGAGGCGGTGATCCTGGCGCTGGTGGGAACGATCGCGGCATGCTTCCTGGTCCAGATCTTTCTCGCCGGTCCTGACTGGGGCGGAGTGGTCGCGGGTTTGAAGCCGAGCCTGCCAGGCGAGGGAGCGCTTTATGTGGCGATCGGGATCCTGGGCGCCACGGTGATGCCGCACAACCTCTACTTGCACTCAGCGCTCGTGCAGACGCGGCGGATTGGTGCCGACACCAGGAGCAAGGCGACGGCCTGCCGGTATTATCTGGTCGACTCCGCCATTGCGCTGAATGCGGCGTTCTTTGTGAACGCGGCGATTTTAATCCTGAGTGCGGCGGTCTTCCATCGCCGCGGGATCGCCGTGGAGAGTATTGAGGAGGCGCACCGGCTGCTGCCGGGGTTCCTGGGCGGGATGGCGCCCATCCTTTTCGGCGTCGCTCTGCTTTGCGCCGGCCAGAGTTCGACACTCACCGGGACGCTCGCCGGTCAGATCGTGATGGAGGGCTATCTCCATCTCAGAATGGCGCCCTGGCTCCGCCGGTTGATCACGCGGACGCTCGCGCTGGTGCCAGCGGTGGCAACGATCGCGATCGCGGGAGAGGGGTCGACACAGGGGTTGCTCGTCCTGAGTCAGGTGATTTTGAGCCTTCAGCTTTCGTTCGCGGTGATCCCGCTGATCCATTTCACGGCGAACCGGCGGAACATGGGGACATTCGCGACACCCTGGTGGGGGCAGATCCTGGCCTGGATCACGGCGGGGATCATCGTGGCGCTCAATGCCAAGCTGGTCTGGGACCAGATCGGCCAGTGGGTGGGTATGGCAGCAGCCTCGGGGATCTCGATCGGACCGATCCCGATGGCCTGGCTGGCCGGCGGGGCGCTCTACGGCGTGGCGGGCGGGGCGGTGGTGCTGCTTCTCTGGGTCACGATCAAGCCGATCGTCCAGCGGTCGCCTGAGTGGGGGGCGAAGGCACCTGTCGAGCTGGACTGGGCCGACGCCTTTCGCACCCGGCCCATGGAGCGCATCGGTGTGGCGCTGGAGCACGGCCGGGGCGATGCCGAGATCCTCAACCGGGCTCTTGGACTGGCGCAGTCGCCGTCGGGATCGCCCGAGTTGGTCCTCCTGCATGTCGTGGATACGGCGATGACGCGGGTTCTCGGTCCCGAGACCGCGGACCGTGAGACTGAGTCGGACCAGCGTTACCTTGACGGCCTGGTCAACTCGCTGCGCGACCGGGGCTATCGTGCCCGGGCTACCCTGCTCTACGGGACCGACCCGGCGGGTGAGCTGGTCTCGCACCTGAAGCGCGACCCGGTCGACCTGCTGGTCGTCGGCTCGCACGGCCACGGAATGGTCCGCGACCTGCTTCTGGGTCAGACGGTGGACCGGGTTCGCCATCAGGTGGATGTCCCGATGCTGATCGCCCGGCCCGGACGCGAGGGCGGGGGTGCACCGGCCTCGTCCCCGCCCGCTCGCCGCGATCTGAGTTGATCCCTTCGTGATCGCCCGGGGATCTGGGGGGCATTGAGCCCGCTTCTGGGAGCGAGCGGCATGGTGTTTGACCGTCCGCGGCGGACCTCCTTATAATCCCTTCCGGCGACCGGGCTTATCCCGGCGGACAGACAAGGGCGATGGGCGGTGATCGGGATCCTGGCGTGGTGATGGCGATCACGTATTACAAGCGGTTCCGGATGGAGATCGACCTCGATCGCGCTGTCACGTCGTCGGTCTTGCCCGAGCCGTTCCTCTGGATTCCCTGGGAAGATTCGCTGCTGGATCATCACGCCGAGGTGAAGTACCGCTGCTTTCTCGGCGAGGTCGATGCCTACGTCTTTCCGTGCCTTGGCGATCGCTACGGCTGTCGCCGGCTGATGAGCGAAATCCGTCGCAAGGGTGGATTTCTCCCCGAAGCCACCTGGCTGATCGCCGGTCCTGAGGGCTACTGCGGGACAGTTCAGGGCGTTCGCGATCCGAACGGGATTGGGGCGATCCAGAATGTCGGAGTGATTCCGGCGTGTCGTGGGCTCGGGCTCGGCAAGGCGCTGGTCCGCCGGGCGCTCGCCGGATTTTACCAGTCCGGGCTGCATCGGGCCTACCTCGAGGTCACCGCCGAAAACGCCTCGGCTGTCCAGTTGTACCGCGAGGTCGGCTTCCGCCGGGTCAAGACCCTCTACAAGGCGGTGGATTGCTGATCGCTCCGGGCAGACAGCCGGTGGCGTGCGCCGGTTGGCGTTCCGGCTCGCCCGGAAAGAGGTTGCGGCGAAGGCGGCGGGTCGCTACGGTGAAGTTCCCAGACTGCGGATTCCCCGCCCCAATCGGCCGGGGCCGGTAGGGGTCCGATCGGCAATCCAGAGGTGTCCGTGACCGAAGCGCATTCTCCTCCGACGACCATCCAGCAGCACGTCTTTCCGAACGGTCTGGTGCTGCTCGCCGAGGCGATGCCGGGCGTGCAGTCGGCCGCCTTCACGATGTTGATGCCCGCCGGTGCCGCGTACGAGGCAGCCGACGGTCTTGACCTTCCCGGCGGCGCGGCCACCATGACTGCCGAGTGGATCACCCGGGGGGCCGGCGATCGAGATAGCCGAGAACTGCTCACCGCCCTCGATAACCTGGGCGTCAGCCACGCCGAGAGCGCCCAGACCCTCCATACCTCGATCGCCGCGGCGACCCTCGGTCGCAACCTCGAGCCGGCCCTCGAGCTGTTTGCCGACATGGTCCTCCGTCCTCACCTCGACGAGGAGGAGGTCGAGCCGATCCGGGCGCTTTGTGCCCAGAACCTTCGGAGCCTGGAGGACGACCCGGGCTCGAAGGTGATTTACGAGCTGAGGCGCCGGCATTTCCCCGATCCCTGGGGTCGGCCCTCGCCTGGCTCGCCCGAGGGCGTTGCCTCGCTGGCGCCGGCCGATTTGCAGCGGTTCTGGGAGGCGAGCTACCGGCCCAACGGCGCCATCCTCGGGGTCGCCGGTGCGATCGACTGGCCGAGGCTTCGCGACGCGGTCGGCCGGCTCTTCGGAGAGTGGTCGCCCCGGCCCGAGCCGAGGATTCAGGAGCGCCCGGTCGGTCCCGCCCGCGACCACATCCTCCGAGAAACCCAGCAGATCCAGATCGCTCTGGCCCGACCGGCCGCGACGGTCGACAGTCCCGACTATTACGCCGCCCGCGCCGCCGTGGCGATCCTCGGCGGCTACTCCTCAGCCCGGCTTTTCACCGAGGTCCGCGAGAAGCGCGGACTTTGTTACTCGGTCTACGCGAGCTACGAGGGGCACCGCGAGCGCGGAGCCCTGCTCTGCTACGCCGGAACCTCCGCCGACCGCGCCCAGCAGACCCTCGACGTGATGCTCGCCGAGATCGACCGCCTCGGCCGCGACGGCGTCGATCTGGAAGAGTTGCAAACCATGCGGGCGGGCCTGAAGTCGTCGCTCATCATGGCCCAGGAGTCGAGCATGAGCCGGTCGGGCGCCCTGGCCTCCGACTGGTACTTCCTCGGCCGGGTCCGGTCGCTCGACGAGATCGCCGAGGCGCTCGACGCCCTCACGCCCGAGGAGGTCTCGCGGTACGCCGCCTCACTCACCGGTCCCGAGGGACTTACAATCGTCACTCTCGGGCCAAACGCTTTGCGAACCAGTTCCGCTTGACCACGCAGGTGGGATGGCCCTCCCGCTCGATGAGGTCGACGGAGACGCAGGCCACCTTCGTTCCGGCAGACCATCCTGGTACTGTTCCAGGGCGACCACGAGCCGCCCAGGTCCTGAAACTCCATCCCCGTACACGGACCACGACCCACGATGCCGTTCCACCAGACGACCCTTCCTAACGGATTGCAGGTGATCGCCGAGCTGAACGATCGGGCGCACTCGGTCGCGGCCGGGTTCTTCGTCAAGGCGGGGAGCCGCGACGAGTCGAGTGAGGTCGCCGGCGTCTCGCACTTCCTCGAGCACATGACCTTCAAGGGGACCGACCGACGCAACGCGCTGGCTGTCAACCGCGACTTCGACCGGGTCGGCGCCAAGCACAACGCCCAGACCTCCGAGGAAGACACCTTCTATCACGTGACCTGCCTGCCGGAGTACCTGCCCACCTCGTTCGACGTCCTCTCGGACATCCTCCGGCCCTCGCTCCGCGACGAGGACTTCGAGACCGAGAAGCAGGTGATCGTCGAGGAAATCCGGATGTACCTCGACAACCCCATGTCGGTCGCCTACGAGGCGGCCAAGACGGCGCACTACGGCGGGCATCCGCTGGGGAACAGCATCCTCGGTACGGTCGAATCGATCACCGCGATGACCGCCCCGCAGATGCGAGAGTATTTCGACCGTCGCTACAGCCCCGCGAACATCGTCCTGGCGTTTGCCGGCAAGGGAGTTTGGCAGCCCTTGGTCGAGCTCGCCGAAAAGCATTGCGGTGCCTGGAAGGGAGGCCCAGCGCCACGCCAGGCGGTCCCCGCCCACGGGTCGCGCGCGTTCCGGGCGATCCTTCGGGCAGAAGACCAGCAGCAGACCGTCGTCGGTGTCGCCGATGGCCCGCCGCTCGAATCGGCCGACCGATATGCCGCCCATCTGCTCGCCACCATTCTCGGCGACCACACCGGCTCCCGGCTCTACTGGGCCCTGATCGACCCGGGCCACGCCGACGGCGCGGAACTCTCGTACCAGGACTATAACCAGTCGGGCGCCTTCTTCACGTTCCTGAGCTGCGAGCCCGACTCGACCCGAGAGAATCTCGAACGGGTCGCCGACGTCTACCGGGGCCTGATGAGCGAGGGCCCGACCGAGGAGGAGCTCGTCCAGGCGAAGAACAAGGTCCTGGCCCGCTCGGTCCTCCGGAGCGAGCGGCCGATGGGGCGGCTGGCCTCCCTGGGCTTCCACTGGATGTACCACCGGGCGTACATCTCAGTCGAGCAGGAACTGGAGGCCTTCGGCCGCGTCACCTCCGACGACATCCGCCGCCTCCTCGCCGACTGGCCCCTCTGGCCCATGACAATCGTCTCGGTCGGCCCGACCACCGAGATTCACCCGCCCGCCTGAAGCCTCCGACGACCAAAGCAAAGGGACCGGACAGGAAGGCCATCCACCTTCCGGCCCGGTCCCTGATTTTTGGTCGCAGCCGTCCAATCTTCCACCCACGATCACAGGCCGCTGAGGTCCAGCGCCGTGACCCGGATGCCCTGCTTCAGACCGAGAGCCTTCACGATGTCCTCGCTGGCAGGGATCGTCAGATACTTCCTCGGCGGGATGCCCAGGCTGGTCATCGGCCGGGAGGGGTCGGTCGGCTTGCTGCCGGCGCCCTGGAGTGCCAGGCCGCTGAGGATCATCGGCGAGGCGTTGTCGATCCGGACCAGGTAGACCATCTTGCCCTTCTCGTGGTGCCCCTTCGTCATCTGGGCCCGGACGAGCCGACCAATGATCCCCTCGGCGACGCCATCGGCGAGCTTCGCGGCGTCATCGGCCTTGACCGCGAACTTGCCGAACGCGACCCACTTCCGGGCCGGTCCGTCGCTGGTCGCCACCTGAACGGTCGCCTCGCCGGCCTTGATCCGGACCCGGCAGGCCACCGCCGGACCCTCCGGCTGAGCAGGAACCCCCATCTTCGCCCGGAGCCCCAGCACCGTCTGGCCCTCAAGAACCTTCGTCAGCGAGTCGGCCATCGGCCGGCTCGACTCGTCGGCCGCCTCGACCTGGAAGAGCAGCGAGCCCCGCTCGTCCGCCTGCTCCGCCTCGATCCCGGCCACAAACTCACGAGCGAGCGTCAACTCGTAAGGATTCGCCCACGTGGCCAGACCGGCGATCTGGCCCCACTCAAGGTTCGAGGTCAGCCGCCACATCACCAGTTGCGAGACCGAGGTCGGCACCTTCTCAGTCGCCAGCCGACGAAGCGCTTTCTGAACCAGCGGGTTCACATTCGCATCCGCGGCATCACCCAGCAACTGGACCGGCTCGCCTTCCTGCGGCAGCGTCAGCCCTGTCTCAGGATTCGGCCCCGAGAGACTCACCATTCGCGTCGGCAGGTTCCGCGTCTGCCGCGGCTTCAGGTCCGCGGCCGAAAGCGTCGAGGGAGGCACAGACCGCATCCCGCCCCCCATCATACCGCCGCCCATGCCGCCGCCCATGCCGCCGCCCATCATGCCGCCGCCCATCATGCCGCCGCCCATGCCCATCATGAGGCTGCGCTGATCCCAGCTATCGTAGTCTCCGCAGAAGTACATGATCATTCGGGCGAGGGTCATCATGCCCATCATGGGGGGCATGGT
>DAHZZC010000035.1 GCA_027435495.1 Planctomycetales bacterium | reverse complement strand
CCGCCAGCATGATCTGGCTGAGCATCCGGTCGATGTAACCCTGAAGGTTCGTCCCGCTGAGCTGGCCGTTGTAGATGCTCAGATAGGTGTTCGTGATCGGATTTCCGTTGTTGTCTTTGTAGCCGTTGGCGACGACGGGATTCCCGTTCGCGTTGGTGTAGGAGACCGTCGGCCCGATCGGCCCGAGGTCGTGCGCCCCGACCTCCAGAACGGCGGCCTGGATCGGGGCGCCGGACTGAATGGCCTGCACGAGGGCGGGAGCCTGCAAGTAGGCCGCGTGATACGACTCGAAGTTGCCGCCGATCTGCGAGGGCAGGTCGTAGGCGTAGGCGAGGCTCCCCGGTGGGTTGGGAGCGCCGAAGTTCAGCCCTCGGGCATCGACGAGCTGCTGGAGCCAGCTTGGGTTCACGCCGCCGTATCGATTGGCGTTCGAGAAGCTGTCGCCCATCACCCCGATCGCGGCGGGGGCCGAGGCGTCGAGCATCGTCCGAGGCTCCAGCCTCAGCACGACCGGCCGGGTCGCTCGCAAGGATCTCATCGTCGTCTCTCCTGTTGATCTCCGAATCCTGCGAACCGTTTTTGCTCCTTACACATCCACCTGCGTAAACGTAGCTGGGGCTCCTGGAGAAATCGCCTCCGGTCGATTTATGCGAGGACCCTCCCTTCCCTGAGTCCGTTCCTCTCGCCGCGCCGAACCTTCTCGTGGTTTTTTTCCGACGCGCAGCAATCCGAATGGTTTCGGACGCTTGAAGAACGGTTACTGGTCCGCTAAATTGGGGAAATGGGCACGGTCGATGGAAATCGAACCGTCAAATCCCTGGTAGAGAAGGGCGATCGCCCCCCATTCGGGTCGGTAGTCGGGATCGTGGAAAGGCAGGCGACGGATGGAGAGCCGACCAGAGGCCGAGGCGATCGACCGTGCGATCGCCGCTCATCGCGACTACCTCCTCCTGGTCGCCGATCGGTCGATGGCCCCTGCGCTGAAGGCCAAGGAAGGAGCCAGCGACCTCGTTCAGGAGGCGATGCTGGCCGCCCATCGAGCCTCGGGCCGGACCCGGTTCGGCGATCGGCCGCCCTCGGAATTGCGGTCGTGGCTGCGTCGGTTGCTGCTCAACCGGGTGGCACGGGCCGCCCGTCGGTATTCCGGGACGCAAAAGCGCCAGCTTGCCCGCGAGTTCTCCATCGACGCCGAGATCGACCGCGAGTCCATCGCCGGGTCACTCGCCATCGACCAGACCTCGCCGGGCGGGATCGCCTCGCGTCGCGAGGAGGAGGCCCGGATTCGATCGGCCCTTGATCGGCTCCCCGATCGGCTGCGAGCGGCCGTCCTCTGGCGGCACCGCGACGGCCTCCACTTCGACGAGATCGGCCGACGCCTCGGCTGCTCCGACGTCGCCGCGCGCAAGCTCTGGCTCCGAGGCCTTGACCAGCTTCATCGCGAGTTCGCCTCGGGCGAGGCGCCGGTCGATTGACCTCGGCCGGCCGATCCAGACCCCCGCGAGGCCCTCTCATGGAACCCGAGTCGGATCACGAGGTGAACCCAGCCTCCGACCTCGATTCGTCGCCCACCGATATCGATGAACTCGAGCGCCTCCGCTCCGCGAGCGAGGGGCTTCGCCTCCTCGATCGCCTCTGGCCCCGCGGCTCGGGCGAGCCGGCGACCCTCCCCGATACCCATCCCCATCCCCATCCCGAGGCCAACCCAACCTCCACGGCCGACCTGCCCCGGTTCGGTCGATTCCGGATCGTCCGCGAGCTGGGCCGCGGCGGGTTCGGCGTGGTCTTTCTCGCGATCGACTCGGAGCTGGGGCGTCCCGTCGCGTTGAAGGTGCCTCGGCCCGAGTGGCTGCTCGACTCGCCGGCCCGCGAGCGATTCGTCCGCGAGGCCCGCGCGATCGCCGCGCTCGATCATCCGGGGATCGCCCCGCTCTACGAGGCCGGCGAGCTGCACGGCGTCTGCTACATGGCCTCGGCCTATTGCGAGGGGCCCGACCTCGCCGCCTGGCTCCGCAAGCGACGGGCGCCGGCCGCACCGAGGACGGCCGCACGAATCGTCGCCAGGCTGGCCGACGCCGTCGCCCACGCCCACCAGCGCGGCGTCCTCCATCGCGACCTGAAACCCTCGAACATCCTCCTGGCCCGGCAACCCTCCGGCGACGAGGAGACCGAGGACCACTCCCCTCGGATCGTCGATTTCGGCCTCGCCCGCCTCCTTGACCAGGCCGAGGAGGTCACCGTCAGCTTCGCCGCGGCCGGTACCGCCCCCTACATGGCCCCCGAGCAGGCCGAGGGCCTTCGCGTCGGACCGGGGGCCGACGTCTATGGACTGGGCGCCGTCCTCTACGCGATGCTCTGCGGACGCCCGCCCCACCGGAACGGGTCCGACGCCGAGACGATTCGCCGGGCCGTCGCCGAGGAGATCATCCCGCCCCGGTCGATCCGTCCCGAGCTTCCCCGCGACCTGGAAGCCATCGCCCTGAAGTGCCTGGAAAAGGACGCATCCCGCCGATACCCGAGCGCCGACCTCCTTCGCGACGACCTCCAGCGCTACCTGGACGGCCACCCGACCCTCGCCCGGTCGGGCGCCCGATGGAACCACGTGCGACGGGTCTGGTCCCGGTATCGCCTTCGACTGGCGCTCGCCGCAATCCTCGGCGTGGTCGGGGCCGCGTTGTTCTCGGGCGTCTCCTGGTACGAGGACCGGCTTCAACGGGCCGACGAGCGGGCCCGGGCTCACGAGGCGGAAGCCCGGGAGGTCCGCGCCTCCGCGCATCGAGCCCAGTACAACGCCGACCTTCGCCGAGCCCGGATGCTGCTCAACAACCACGAGTCGAGCCGGGCCATCGCCGTTCTCGACCGTGACCGCCCTGGACCCGGCGAGGACGACCTTCGCGAGTTCTCCTGGCGATACCTCCGCCGGCTCGCCGACCAGTCGCGCCAGACCATCCAGGGCTTCCGAGGCGCCGTCTACTCGGTCGAGTTCTCCCCCTCGGGCGACCGCCTCGCCGCCGCGAGCCAGGACGGAACCGTCCGCCTCTGGGAGACCGCCTCCAGGCGCCCGCTCCGCACCTTCCGGGCCGATCGCCATGAGGCCAACGCCGCCAGTTTCTCGCCCGACGGCCGATCGCTGGCGACCATCGGCGACGAGGGCATCCTCCGCCTCTGGGACCTCGCCACCGGCCTCCCCAGGCTCGAGCGGCCCTCCCATCGCGGCGACGCCATCCTCGCTCGCTTCACGCCGGACGGACGGACCCTCCTCACCGGCGGACGCAAGGACGGCCAGG
Organism: Planctomycetales bacterium; assembly: GCA_027435495.1. Classification (GTDB taxonomy): domain Bacteria; phylum Planctomycetota; class Planctomycetia; order Isosphaerales; family Isosphaeraceae; genus JAKAUH01. Next base: position 1,844 of record DAHZZC010000035.1, on the reverse strand, counting down.
TCGTCCTCTGGGACATCCACCAGTCCCGCGAAATCGCCCGCCTCGACGCCCATCCCGCCGACTTCGAGTCCGCCACCTTTTCCCCCGACGGCCGCTTCTTCGTGACCTCCGGCGGCGATCGTGTCCGCCTCTGGACCTTCCCCAGCCCGGCGATGGCCGCCGAGCGGATCATCCCGGGCGCCGGCTTTCAGGGAGCCGCCTTCTCGCACGACGGCCGGACGCTCGCCCTGGCGAGCGACGGGAAGCGCTGCGTCCTGTTGCTGGACCTCCCTCGCCTGGAGGTCCGCCGCGAACTGGAGAGCCATCTCGACGGACTCTTCTCCGTCGCCTTCTCGGCCGACGATCGAACAGTCGTCTCCGGCGGCCAGGACGGCCTGATTCGCGGCTGGGACGCCTCGACTGGCAAGCTCCTCTGGACCCGTCACGGGCACGACGGCAGGATCTGGGGCCTGACCCTCTCGCCCGACGGCCAGACGCTCGCCTCGGCCAGCGGCGACGGCAGCCTCAAGCTCTGGGACCCCGGTCCGCCCCTCGACCGCGAAATCCTGACGATCCCAGGCACATACCCGGCGATCCGGCTCGCGATCGACGGCCGACGGATCGCCACGCTGGAGCCCACCGGCCGGTTCACGATCCGATCGACGCTCGACGGCCAGATCCTCGAATCGCGAGACCTGCTGGCACGCTCAACCGGCGACGGCCCCTCGCCTCGCCCGCCGATCCAGGCCGTCATCGCCGACGACCTGCGGACCGTCCTGATGGCCGGGGCCGACGGCCGCGTCTCGGCCTTCGACGGCCAGCAAACGCGGCCGATCGCCGGACCCGACTCGGGCACCCCGGAGTCGGTCGGTCTGAAGCTCGACCCGGCCGGGCGCCGGTGCCTGATCGTCCACCCGACGACCTGGCGGTTGGAATGCTGGGAGATCCCCTCAGCGCGTCTTCTCGACGTGCGGACAGGCCCCTACTTCGACGCCTACTTTCTCCCGGACGGCCGTCGTCTCGCGATCGTCCCGATGAACTGGAAGCCGCCGATCCTCTGGGAACTGGGTGTGGCGGGGGTGGTCTCCTCGCCGCCTGGGATGGCCTTCAACCCGGCCTGCCTGGCCTTTTCGCCCGACGGCCGACGGCTCGCCCATCGCAACCATCTCTCGGAGACCGGTCGTCACCCGATCGTGCTTCGCGAGACGGAGCGGCTCTCGGAGATGGCGAGACCGATCCAGAGTGCGACGCGGCCCTGGAGCCTGGCCTTCGACCCGACCGGCCGAACGCTCGCGGGGGGCTGTGAAGACCTTCGCGTCCACATCTGGGACATCGCGACGGGCGAGGAGCTCCTGACCCTGGAGGGCCTTCCCGCGGTCCCTGGCCATCTTCAGTACATCGACGAGGGCCGAACCCTCGCCGCGATCCTCGGCCGTCCCGACGGAACGACCGAGCTCTCCTTCTGGCGGACAACATCGATCCCGGACTGAGGCGACACGCGACCCCCTGGTCGCACCCAGGACGTTATCCGGCCTCCACCGCGAGCGCCGGAGCCGTCGGAACCTCGGCCGGCCTGGTCCGACTGGAGGACGTCAGGTAGCGTCCGAATCGCTCGGCCGGTGCCTCGATGAAGCGATACGAGAGGGAAGCCACCACCAGGCTGACCCCCAGCCAGACAGCAAACGTCAGGGTCGGCGACCCCAGAGAACCAATCACACCCATGACCACGAAATGGACCAGGTAGAAGGAGTAACTGATCCTCCCTAGCCCCAGGAGCCATCGAGGGATCTCAACAGAACGCAACTGCCGGGCGACAAGGAACGCGAGGAATCCTACCACCAACGCGGGCGCATGAGAATCGCCTT
>DAHZZC010000034.1 GCA_027435495.1 Planctomycetales bacterium | reverse complement strand
ATTTGTGGAACCTCGAGCATTGGACGGCGCTCCGGAGCTCGCCCGTGGTGCTGGTGAGCGGGCTGTCGGTGTTGCTGTCGAACCTGGTGTCGAACGTGCCGGCCGTGCTGCTGTTCCGCCCCCTGATGGAGGTCATGCCTCAGAAGGAGACAGCATGGCTGGCGCTGGCGATGTCGAGCACGCTGGCCGGTAACCTGACGATGCTGGGCTCGGTCGCCAACCTGATCGTGGTCGAGAGCGCCCGACGGGCCCGGGTGGAGCTGACCTTCGGCGAGTTCCTCAGGGTCGGCATCCCCCTGACCCTGCTGACGACGCTGATCGGCATTGCCTGGCTGGCGGCGGTCCAATATTGAGCGGCGGCCGGCGTTCCGAATGGTTGCGATCTGAGGGAAGACATCGGATCGGGCCGTGATCGAAAGGGCGGCCCGCCTGGCCCGTTGGCCGATCATCGCCTGAGCGATCTCTCGACCCGGCATGCCATTCGCAATGGTGAGATTGGATGTCGATCTTCCCCGGCGCATGGCGAGCCCGGCCGATCGAAGAGGACCAGATCGCGCCCAACGCGGCAGAAGCGACCCGAGGCCATCCCGATGAGCAAGGTAAGCAGCGAGCCCTGGACCGTCCATCGTGATCCCGACTTCGCACGACGGGAGGCGATGGCGCGCCACCTCGAGCGGGTCGCCTGGCTGATGGACCGCGCCTTCGGTATCCCCGGGACGAAGATTCGCGTGGGGCTCGACGCGATCCTCGGTCTGCTCCCGGTCGGCGGAGACTTCCTCACCGGGCTCGTTCAGGTCGGCCTGGTGCTGGTGGCGCTCCGGCATTACCAGGTTCCGAAAACCGTCGCCGCACGGATGGCGGGGAATGTTTTACTCGACATCGCCGTTGGCACGATTCCGCTGCTTGGCGACCTCTTCGACGTCGGTTTCAAGGCGAACACCCGGAACATCCGCCTGCTCGAAGAATTCCGGCAATCCCAGGGCGGCCCGACAATGAGCGGGCGGCCGGGCCCGTCGATGATCGAGCACCACCGCGGCGGGATGTCCTGGAAGTTCCTGATTCCGATCGGGATGGGCCTCGCTGTCGTCCTGACGCTGGTGCTGATCGGGTTTGTGACAGTCGCTCGCTGGCTTTTCTCGTTCTGAACGGCGCCTCACTTCAGCTTCCGGACCCATTCGACGTGCCTTCGAACGCCCTCGTGAGTGAGCAGGCTTTCGCGGCTGTTGTAGGTCCAGCCGAGCTCCTTTTCGTCGGGGATCAGGTCGTGGATGCCGCCGTGGCAAGGGCGGCAGATCCAGAGACCGCGGCTTCGCATCTCGGCGACCGAATACCTGGCTCGAAACCGTTTCTTGCGATGGCAGTGACGCGGGATCAGGTGATGGAACGTCAGCTCCTGCCCGGCCCGTCCACAAAGCTCGCACGGGCCGGCCTTTCGTTCGCGATCGCTGGGCAGATCGTTGCCCTCGCCGTTCCGTTCCATCTCCTCATCGTCGTCCTGGTTCATGACTCGTCCTCGACGAATCTTGTAGGCAGACCCGTCCGCCTCGGCCAGGCCCTTCGCCGATGCAGAGCCCGGACCATGACTCAGAACGCGTCGGCGGAGATCGTCTCGCCGCCAGCCCGGGTCGCGAGGGCGCGCCAGGCCGCGGGGTTGATCGAATCCTTGACGAACGCCGCATGGCCGTCGGCGTAGAGGAGATCCACGCCGCCCGGGTGGACGCTGCGCGCCGCCTTCCAGCCGGGGTTATGGTAGACGATACAGTCGGGCCGATTGGCATTCGGCGTGAGATAGTGATTATAGAGACCATTTTGATAGTTGCCGTCGAACCAGCTCGACCCTCGGTTCAGAAGCCAGCCGTCGGGGGCACCGGAGCAGGCCGAATCGGAGAGCGGTGCCGAGGCGACGCGGGCCATCGCGCGCGTCCAGGGCGCTGGGATCGGCGTCGGCGCCGGCTGCGAGTACGGCCCGGCGAGGCCGAGCGTTTGCTCGGCGGCGGCGGCCGTCTGGCTGGTCCCGTCGACGATCGCGGCGATGGAGATCGAGCGCCCGAGGATAAACGAGCCGTCGGCGTTGGTGGCGTCGCCGCCAGGGATCCCCGACCCGGCACAGAAGGTGTAATTCGAGGGTCCGAGGTCGGGATTGGGCGGCGGGGCGGAATCGCTCGGGCAGGCGAAGATCGCGACCCGGGCCGCCATCGCAGTCGTGTTGGCCGGGAAGTACGGCCAGAAGAGCGAGCCCGAACCGGTCGGCTTGTGAGCCAGCGGGAAGTCAAAATTGATCGCGTTGAAGATCGTGGATTGTTCGAGGTACGGCGACATCTGCGCCAGGGCCGACCACCGGTATTGCAAGGGCGACGAATTGGCCATGACCCCGTGATAAGCGTAGAGGAACCCGACCGGGAATCCGTCCCAGCTCGCGTGATAATTGTGCAGTCCGAGGCCGATCTGCTTGAGGTTATTGGCGCACTGAGCCCGACGCGCCGCCTCGCGTGCCGCCTGCACCGCGGGCAAGAGCAGCGCGATCAAAACCGCGATGATCGCGATCACGACCAGCAATTCGATCAGGGTGAATCCGGCTCGCCGATCGGGGCGGGTCGAGGTCATCAAGGAGGCTCCAGGACTCTCGCGGCGCCGGTCGAGATTCGTCCGGAGGCCGATCAGGCGGCGATGTTGTCGGGATGCGGACGCTCGTTTTCTGACCGCCTCATCATATCCTCGCCGAAGAGGCGCCTCGCCTGTTCGACCCAGGCCGGATCGTCTTTCCAGGGGATCGGAACGGGTGGATGGGCCGCCACGCCGTTCTCCTCGAAGGACCGGACGAGTTCGGCGATCGGAACGTCATCGGGCCGCAGGTCTCTGGCCTCGGCGAGCAGCGGGCGGACCTGCGCTCGATCGCGGCCGAGGCTCCATCGCGAGACCGCCTGCCAGACGAGCAGATCGGCGCGGGTCGTCGGCTCGGAGCCGGAGCGAATCGCCTGGTCGCACAGCCGTTCGCATTCGAGAAAGCGGCCCGAGGTCAGGGCATCATGAGCGAGGAAGTAGTAGGGCAACGGATCCTTCGAACCGAGCCGGACCGCCTCCCGGAAGTCGCGCTCGGAAGCCGGGCCGGGGTAGGCCGCTAGCCCTCGCAGTTCGTACGGTCGGGGCGATTTGGGCCGGGTTTCGATCCAGCTTTCGAGCACCTCGTTTTGTCCGCCGATCTCGTCCATTTCGAAATACGTGAACCAGGCCAGCAGGAAGGCGTGATCGATCAGCGGATCGAGCGCTCGCTCCTCCTCCGGACTCATGGTACGAATCGATCTTATAAAGCATCGCGCAATGTCACGAATCCGCTCGTGCGAGACGAAAGGAATCTTGCCGATTGTGGCCGCGTGCGTGACGCTCAGAGCGTAAAACGACCATCGCGCGCCGGGATTCTTGTCGAGCTGCTCTTCCACGATCTTCCATGCCTCCGCATGCTTCCCCTGCTTGCAGAGGCTATTGAGGTAGGCGTAGGGATAGAACCCGTTATCTGGGTCGAATTGCCAGGCCCTTTGGTAGAACAGAGTCGCCGCCCGCTGTTTTCCCAGCAACTCGCAACAGCGAGCCCGCACGAAAGCCATGTGAGTCGGCGGGAGGATGTAGGGATGTTCCTTGAGAAGATCGATGACTTTTTGGGCGGATTTGATGTCCCCGCCATTTATCGCACGCAGGAAGATTTTCTGAAGAATATGGTCGTGGTTGTCTCGATAGCCCGGGTCCGACCGCTCGTCGACGTCCTTTAAAAAGGGCGGATAGAGATGTCGAACGCGAGACGGCAGGCGCCCTGGCTGGATTCGGATGCAGAGCCGGGCGGCCTCGGGATAGGCCCCGCCCTTGTAGTAATGGGTCGCGGCGAGGAACCGGGCGAGGTCGCGTTCAGAGGGCCTCGCCAGGCCCGCGACGGATGCTTCCAGCATTTCGCCGGCCTTGCGGAAGAGTCGGGCGGAGCGCTCGGTGTCGCCGTCCTGCAAGGCAGCCTGGGCCTCCAGGGCGATATTCGTGACCTCGCCTTTCTGGTCGATCTCCTCCAGGATGCTCATGATCGCCGGCCTCTCTTGCCCTTGCCTTGCCCTCGATCGACACCGGCCGCTGGGTCCACGAAGTGGAGATAACTGTGGGCTTCGCCAGACTCGCCATGCTGGAACGTGGTCACCGAGACAAATCCGGGGCCTCGAAGCCGGTCACGGGTCCGCTTGCCAAGCCGACTGGATGCCTCGCCCGCACTTCCGCTCCTGATTCCGCTGACCTCCACCTCGACCAGTCCCTCGCGACCTGGGACGCCGACCAGGTAGTCGGACCCGGAACCGATCTGGAGGACCCTGCTGAGGACGGCCTCTTCCAGCTCGTGAACAAGCAGGAGCATAACACCGATGGCTGCCTGCTCCGTAATCTCCTGCTGATTCAGAACTTCCGAAATCACCTCGCACTGTTCGAGAAGGTCGGACAGCCCCGCCCAGCCGATCTCCCGAGCCTCCTCGCGGCGCTCCGGCCTGGGTCCCGGGGCGATCCGATCGACCCGAACGGGCCGCTTCCAGGCTCCTGCCTCCGCCCGCGCTGGATCGACGGCCAGCCGGTGAAGGACGGAGAGCCCAAAGACGCGGATCAGGTCGTTTCGCTCGTGTCGTTCGTCCAGGCTCGCCACCTCGATCACACCGAAGGCGACGTCCTTCTCATTATCGCGCGATCCTGATTCGTCGGACAATGGATGCCCCTGTTGCCTCTAAGGATCCGATGTCCCCCGCTCGCCCCGGCTCACCACGAACCGATCCAGCTCGTGACCCTCTGCGTCGAGCTGCCGGACCGTGAGCGTCTCGGCGTCGAGATCCGCGACCGTCAGCGAGTGAAACCGGGCAATCAGCTTGTACGTGTACGGCTGCCACGAGCCGGGGTCGTCGTCCTGCTCGGGGTTATAGAGAAACGCTCCCCCACTGCCGCTCACCACGTAAATAATCCCGCGCGGACGGGTTCGCGTCTTGCCGTCGTACTCACGATCAAGGGTCCACCGGCCCGGAATCCGGTCGCTCCGGCGCGGTGGACGGCCATCGGGTCCCGGATCCGCCTGAAACGTCAACGGAAAACTGCGCTGGTAGTTGTGGACATGACCCGACCAGACCACGTCCACACCCCCCGCCTGGAAGAGATCCACCAGAACGCGCATCCGCTGGTCGCCGCGGTGGGCATAAGATGAGTTGAACGGCGGATGATGCATCGCCACGAACCGCCAGGCCGCTCCCTTCGCGGAGGCCAGGTCGCGCGCCACCCATTCGCGAAGACCCGGGTCCGACCAGTCCACATACGGGTTCGAGTCGAGCACCGTCCAGTGCGCATCGCCGTAGTCGAACGAATAGCTCGCCGATCGCGGATAGTTCTCGCCGGCTCCCCGGAGAAACGCCTCGCGATACGGCCCAGGAGCGACCAGCCCCGGGACCAGCGGGCCGCCCTCGACCCCCTCCGGGCCGTTGAGCGGAGGGTCCCAGTAATAGAAATAGGCGAGCGCGTCGGGATTGGATCGGAGATCGCGAAAGGCGAGGTCGTGGTTTCCCGGGGCTGCGATAAAGAGCGTCGAGCGGAGCAACGGAGCACCCTGCGAGGGGTCGTCGGCCGCGGCGTCGTAGATGGGCCAGAACCGCCGTCGATACTCGCGGATTCTCCCGCGCGTGTAGGCGATGTCGCCCGCGATCAGCAGGAAGTCGG
>DAHZZC010000033.1 GCA_027435495.1 Planctomycetales bacterium | reverse complement strand
CGCAATCCGCTTTCGATGTCGGCCCTCGCATCCCAGGCGATCTCGATTCCGCCTCCGGCCTTCCGGACGGCCCGGACACCCGATGGCGACGGCGGCGGCGTGACGTCGCCGACGGCGCCGGTTCCGACATATTCCATCCAGGCCCGCGCGACACGATCGTCGGGCAGCCAGACCGACCCGGCCAGGTCGCCCTTGAAGGAGGACGCCGGCACCGCCTCGGCCCCCAGAACCGGCGCCAGCCAGCCGCGAGCGAGATCCATCGCCCGGAGCTTCTCGCCTCGGGCCTCCTCGTTTGGCAGGCGCGCGGCCAGGCAGGCGTCGAAGAAGGGAATGGCCAGGTAGCGAGAATCGCCGCATTCGTGCTTCGTCCGAGGGTCGGGCGCGAAGCCGATCGGCGCTCCCCTGGCCCGGTACGACCGGAACATGCTCATCGTTCCGTTCCAGGCGCCCTGGAATCGGCTCTCGTCTCGCTCCTTCGCGCCGGGGTTACACATCGTCGGGATGCGGTACGTGGCCTCGGGGATCTCGGGCCTGGGGATTTCTCCCTTCTCCCAGGTGGCGAAGGCCGTCCCCGATCGGAGCCAGGCGGCGACGATCCGGTCGGGGTCGGACGTCATCATCAGGCTGGTCCAGAAGGCGCCGCCGGAGTGGCCCCAGAGGCACCAGGGAACGGTCGCCAGCTCGGGATGACTCGACTTGCTCGCCAGGTCGTCGAGGGCCTGGAGGAATCGAGCGCGCGAGCCTCGGCGCGGGTCGCACCAGGCGCGGCAGTCCTGGCCTTCGGGCTGCTTGTAGGACGGCCCGAGCAGGGCACAATTCCACTTCCGGGCGAGGGCCTGCCAGTGGAGGTCGTCGGCGGCTGTTTCGCCTCCCTTGCAGGCACCGGCGCCGCAGCCGTGCTGGTGGACGATCACACCCCGAAGCCGATCGACGCCCTCAGGAATCCAGGCCCGATAGGTCACGCCGTAGACCAGCTCGCCGGGCCGGTCCGACGGCGGGTAGCTGACCTCCACGATCGTCCCGGCCCCGTGGGCGGTCGGGATCATCCAGAGCCATCCGAGCACGGCCAGTTGTCGGAACATCAGGAGCATCACGGGCTTCTCCGCCTAGCGGTCGACATCGTTTGCTGATCGGTCGATCGGCCCGACGCACGACCCGAGTTCGAGTGCCGACCGACCCGCAATGGCTCCGATTCTGGTCAGGCGCGCGAGGCCGGGTCGAGTGTACGGCTCGTCCCAGCCTCGATTTCCTCGGGTCGAGGCCCTTTATGAAAACTGAGAAAAATTGATCCAATGGTTGTGGTGGGAACGGGTCTTTCATTCGGAGGGCAAGACCATGAACTTCTCGACGATTCGCATCCTGCTGGCCGGCGCCATCTGCTTGTCATCCCAGCGATCTCATGCTTCGGACAAGACCGCCGCTGAGATTCTCGCCGAGATTGACTCGATTAGAAAAAGCGCGATGACGGCCAGGAATGATCCCGAGATGCCAGATAAACTCCGGAAGGACGCAGCCGCTAGGAAAGAACGCGAATCTCGCCAGTTCGAAGCGAGACGCCGCATCGACGATCTTACCTGGATTTTCTACGAGAAGTACCCCGACCATGAGCGCGTTCCCAGCCTCCTAAGATCCAGGTGGATGTATCGCATGAGGAGCGCCGTGACGGCCGACGAGACCCTTGCTGAGATCGATCGCGTCCTGGCCGAGGCCAAGAATCCCCGACTCGTTGTCGATATCGCTTTCTTACGCGCCGAGGCCATTCTGCGCAAGTATCGTGGACGCCCCGCGATGGAGCTCATGGACCACTCGATGCCGGCACTTGAAGCGGCGATCGCGCGCGCGCCTCGGGATAACCGTGGCGCATCGCTTCTCTATGCAATCATGATGGAAGCCAGAGGTGTTCCCGAGCGCAAGTCGATCGAGATTGGGGATCGCATTTTGCGCGACTACCCAACTTCAACAATAGCGGGTCGCCTGCGGAAATCCCGAGTTTCGAATACCGCTTTGGGGAGCCCGCTGACGCTGGACTTCAAGGATGCGATCAGCGGGTCGGATGTCTCGCTCGCGTCGATGCGTGGCAAAGTCGTGGTCGTCGATTTCTGGGCAACCTGGTGCGGCCCTTGTGTGGCGGACATGCAAAGGATGAAGGAGTTGTATGCGAAGTACCGGGGTCGGGGTGTCGAGTTCGTGGGCGTCAGCCTTGATCGATCCCCGGAAGATGGGGGCCTTAATCGGCTCCGTGAGTTTGTCGCCAGCAATGGGATACGATGGCCGCAATACTACGAAGGGGCGCCCGGGACCATGAAGTTCTCGGAGCGTTGCGGCGTCCAGACCATCCCCGTCACATTCATCTTAGACAAGGCCGGCAATCTGGCCTCTACGGACGCACATGGCAAGATCGACCAAATCCTCCAAGAATTGCTGAAGCCTTGAACCAGAGTCTGCCATTGCACCGTTACCTTCTCCGTTCCGACGACGCACTGGGGATCTCCGCCGTCGCCGGGGACGCTGAGTCTGCGATTGCTCCGTTACCTTCTCCGCTCCGACGCGACGGCCTCCGGATGGGATGAGCCACGTAGCCGTTCGGAGTTCGAAATAGTGTGATCCTGGCGGAGGGACGCACAGCAGACAAGATTCGGTTGACCACTATCACAGCAAAAGGTCAACGTCTTCCGAGGGACACCATGAGGCCGCCTCCCCGCCAGATCTTCCAAGTCCTCCGGCGCCTCGGCTCCGCCATCATGGCTCGGGCCCCACGATCAGGTCGCCCCCTAGCGGTCAGCCTCACAATGATCGTCAGGGACGAAGAGAAGAGTCTGCCGCGCTGCCTAGCGTCTGTGCGCGGGCTCTTCGATGAGATTATCATCGTGGACACGGGCTCGACCGACCGCACGAAGGACATCGCGAGGTGGTTCGGCGCGAAGGTCTTCGACTTCGAGTGGATCGACGACTTCGCTGCTGCCCGCAACGCTGCGCTGGACCACGCGACGGGCGACTATGCCTTTTGGCTCGATGCAGACGACGTGATCTCGCACGCCGATCGGAAGAAACTCGAGGATCTCCTGCATAACCCACCCCATCCCGGGGCAGCTTATGTCTTCTCTCTGGTGCTCGACCACCCTAACGGATTGACCAAACCGCCGGGGGGGCAGATCCGGCTATTCCCTCGAATCCCTGAGGTCCGCTGGGAGTTTCGCGTGCATGAGATAATCTCACGCTCGGTCATCCGCGCGGGGATTCCTATCCGCAGCACCGGGATCAAGATCCGGCATAAAGGCTATGCCGATGCTGTACATGTCGCGGCGGCGCAAGCCCGGGACGAGCGGATCATACCTCTGATGGTGGCCGATCACCCAAACGACCCCTACGTCCTGTTCCGGGACGGCAACATGAGGAAGGACCCTGATAGCATTCTGGAGGCGATCCATCGATGGACGCCCGAGATGGGAGTGTCGCTGTCGCACATGGAGTCCACATACATGCAGGCCCGCCAGCATCGTTTGCGGTCGGACACTAACTCGGTCTAGCAACGACGGCCGAGAGAGCCAGTAAGAAGGCACTTCTCATGTGCGTCTCGCTCTTGAATGATGACAACCTCATTACTATGTTCCATGGATCTTTTAATATCTCGCCTGTCCTGGCGCCGGAAATCCTTTCGCCTCGTCGTCGAGGACCAGGACCCAGTCGTGGCCCTTGCCCTGCGAGGGAGGACGGAATTCCCTGCGCCCCGATCGGGCGAA
>DAHZZC010000032.1 GCA_027435495.1 Planctomycetales bacterium | reverse complement strand
TGGAGACGTCCGACGATCACGGCCGGATCGTCCGCGCCGTCGTGGCCTACGCCCTCGGCTCGGGCGAGCACGGAATCACGATGGTCGCCCGCGACGACCCCGGCGGAACGCCCCGCGAGCTTCGGATCTCTTACTACGCCTCGGATCATTCGTGGCGATTGACCAAGGGCGTCAACGCGGTCCCCAGCCGCCCCGATGAGTTCGTGGGATTGCCCCTCTCAGGCAGAGCGCTGGAACAGTGCCTGCAATGCCACACCACCTGGTTCCGCGCCGCGCTCCCGGATCCCGAGAACCCGACAGGTCCCGAATCGGGCGACCGCGGGATCGGCTGCGAACGCTGTCACGGCCCCGGACTCAACCATGTGCGAGCCGTTGAAGGCGGCTTCGCGGATTCGGCGATCGCGGTGACCTCCCACTCCCCCCCGCGTCGTCTGCTCGAATCGTGCCAGGAATGCCACGGTGTGACCGGTTCCGTCGAGCCGAGCGATCCCGAATTCACCCGCGTGCAGGGGACGACCCTCAGGTTCAGCCGCTGCTTCACCGCGACCGAGGGCGACCTCCACTGCACGACCTGCCACGACCCGCACCGCGGCCTCGTCCGATCGAACGCGCATTACGAATCGAAATGTCTCAAATGCCACTCGCCGAACGAGCCCACGCACGCCGGAAAGGGCCGAACACTCCTCTGCCCGGTGAATCCCGCCGCCAACTGTATTGACTGTCACATGCCGAAAGTGGCCGATCCTCGCTTGCAGGCCCGATTTACCGACCACCATATCCGCGTCCATCGCGAGAAGAACCCATGAGCCCTCGCGAACAAACCGCGGAACCGGGACAATCCTCGGCGCTCCACAGTGGGCGCCTCGACCGGAGATCGCGCGTGTTCGGTTTGATCGTATCCTTCTGGCCGCCCCTCGTTACTCGACTGCGACGGGTGCCTCGATGGGTTGGGGTTGTGGTACTGGCGACATCGCTCGTCGTGGGCTACGCCGGATATCGTTCGTTTCGGACGGAGCAACTGGCAGCTCCGGTTCGGAGGGCGTTCGCCGAGGCGCGATTCGAGGAGGCCCGGGAACCGCTCCGGCAATGGATCGAAGCTCGGCCCAGCTCGGGCGAGGCGCAGTATTACCGGGCCTGGCTGGCTCTGGTGGACGACAGGCCGAACGAAACGGCGACCGCCTTCCGTCGGGCCGCGGACCTCGGCTACGACCGGCGCTCGCTCGAGATCATCCGGGCGATCTACCAGGCACGGGCCCACCAGGTCCAGGCGGCCGAGCCGATCCTCTTGAAAGCATTTGAGGAGCAGCGCGAACCCCGGGCCGAGGTCGCCCGCGAGCTGGCCCGGATCTTCCTGGAAACCTATCGACTGACGCAGGCAGCCCCGGCGATCGAGCGTTACCGAGAGCTGCGGCCCGCCGATCCTCAACCGTATCTCTGGCGGATCGAGATCGCCTCGCGGATGAGCGATCCGCCGGCCGTCCTGATCCGGAACTATCGGGCGGCGCTCGAGCGATCGCCCGACCTGGAGAAGGCCCGGATCGGGCTCGCCGAACAACTGGTGAAGGACCAGCGATTCGACGAGGCCGTGCGAGAATATCGCCGATACCTGGCCGACCACCCGAAAGACGCCGGCGCGATGGTTGGCCTCGGCCGATGCGCTCTGAGACAGGGGAACATCGAGGCCGCCGTCCGGGCGTTTGAAGACGCCCTGGCGGTCGCCCCACAGCACCCCGAGGCGCTCCAGGAGGTCGCGCAGCTCGACATCCGGTTCGGGCGTCTCGACCGTGCCTGCCAGCGACTGGAAACGCTGACCCGGGCCGAGCCATTTCGTCACGAATATCACTACGCCTATGCCCAGGCGTTGAAGCTCGCGGGTCGAGACGCCGAGGCCCGGCGGGAATCCAAAACGGCGGCGCAACTCCGCGACGAGGAAGATCGGATGCTTCGGGTTCGGAGCAAGATCCTTCTCGACCCGAAGGATCTGAACTCTCGACTGGAAGTCGCCCGCTGGATGCTCGGTCATGGCCAGGATCGCGAGGGGTTGAAATGGGCCCACGAGATCCTCGGGACCGACCCTCATCACGTTCCGACCCACGAGCTCCTGGCCGGCTATTACGAGAAGCAGAGGAACGCCGGGCTGGCGAACTACCACCGAATGATGGCGGACCGGGGCCGAATCCCAGACTGAGCGTCGGAAGGCAAGGAATGGAATGCGGCATCCAGTGACGAAACGGCTATCTCCTAGATTTTTCGTCCTAGATCGATCGATGAAAAAACCAGGCGTCTTGACAAGTCCCCGTAACGGTTTCATAATCGGCTTCACCATAGACACAGCTCTCTTATCCATCTCTGATCCGATCGATGCAACGCAGCTAGTTGATTCGAGGGTCAGGTCGACGACGCATGTCGAACCCCGGATGGCTACCCTGCTTCGCAGCGAAAGGAAATGTCTTGTTCACAAGGGGAGTCAGATGAGTCGCCTGGATTCACAGGGCACTCGGCGTGGGTTCACGCTGATTGAACTGCTCGTTGTCATCGCCATCATCGCCGTGCTGATCGCCCTGCTTCTGCCGGCTGTGCAGGCCGCTCGCGAGGCCGCTCGCCGGGCGCAGTGCACCAACAACCTCAAGCAACTGGGCCTGGCCGTCCACAATTACATCTCGACAAATAACGTCTTTGTCCCGTCGTTTTCGTCTCAACAGGCGACCAATGCACAGGGCAAGCCTGACGGATGGGCCTGGGATGGCGGACTGAGCTGGCGAGCCATGATCATGCCCGACCTCGAGCAGAACACGGTCTACAACGCTTTCAACATGATGCTGAAGGAAGATAGCCCCGGCGCCAATTTGGCCTGGGCCACGGCCTGGTACACCGTCATTTCGGTCTATCTCTGCCCGTCCGATGGCTCGGTCCCCGGCGGAATTACCTCGTTCCAAACGGCCCAGGGTACGTACAGCATCATGACACCTCCGCCGAATCCGAGCGGCGGCCAGTATGGCGTCCCCGTGACGAACTATTACATGAGCTTTGGCGACAATTATGCAATCCTGCCGCTCTCGGGTGCGAATCCCTGGGAGACAGGTCCACCGTTCGTCCCGGGCGTTCCTCGTCGCGGGTATGACGGCTTCTGGGGCACGTCAAATTTGTCGACGTACGGCCTGGGTGCATATGCCATCGCCGATCAGGGGCAGATGCGGGGATTCTCCGACTACCGGACCCGCGGGGCGCCGGCCTCGATCCAGAGTGTTACCGATGGCACCAGCAATACGATCCTGATCGGCGAGGGGCTACCGGCTCAGGACCCGAACAGCGAGATGTACGGGCATACGGGAGTGGCCTCGGGCACCACGATTCCGATCAATTTCTACACCGGATTAACCACAGGAGGTTTCGGAACCACGGTCTGGCAGAGTCGCTTCAGCTATGCGAGCCGGGGCTTCAAGAGCCTACACCCTGGCGGGGCTAACTTCCTCTTCGCCGATGGTCACGTCGTGTTCCTCAAGGCATCGCTGAACCCGATCACTTACAACGCACTGGGCAGCCGGGCCGGCGGCGAGGTCGTCAGTTCCGACGCGTATTGATTGATTGGCGACCGCCGCGCGTCTCCGACGACCGAGAACGACTCGGCTTCGGTTCGGCGGCGGTCGCCATTCTTTCCCCCCCCCACCCCCCATCATGGTATTCCCATGCCCTCGCGCTGAGCCCTGAGAATCCTGGGCGTGCGTAGATTCCATTCTTTTTCGCTCGATTCACCTGCTTGAGAAATCACATGTTGCGAAATCGACATCAGTTCCAACGAGCTCTGGCCCTTCTCGCCGGACCCGCCTTGCTCATCGCCATCGGATGCTCCGACGACGGAATGGGAAAGCGCTACTCGGTATCCGGCACCGTGAGCTACAAGGGACAGCCAGTCAACAAGGCTCGAATCAGCTTCGTCCCGGCAAAGGGCCAGAACACCGGTGCTAGCGGTGAAGTCGTCGACGGCAAGTTCTCGGGACTCACGACGATCACCCCGGGCGACGGTGTTCTACCGGGCGACTACAAAATCACCGTTGACCAGCGAGAGGTCAACGAAGAGGAATTGAAGGCCGAATCCCAGAAGCTCGCGAAGCAGCACGGGATGGACACCATCGGTCAGATCCCGCCCGAGGTCCAGGCCGCCGCTCTGAAAAAGGCCAAGAGTACGATTCCCGGCAAATATCAGATCGCCGAGACGAGTGATCTGAGTGCCAAGGTCGATGCTGAGCACACCACTTTCAGCTTCGAGTTGAAGGATTGATTGATCCCCGATTCCCTCCTTCACGGCTCACCGCGTCGAACCGCGTGAGCCGAATGGGAGGGTACGTGGGTTCCCATCGCGATTTCACACCAGGGAGACGCTCATGTTTGGCATTCCTCTACTCCCTCAAATCCGGCCTGTCTCGAATCGCCAGGTGCCCAGTCGCCGATTCGTTCCCGAGAAGATGACTGGTGAGTCGGCTTGCCTGTTGGAGGGGCGATCTCTAACCGCGCC
This sequence comes from Planctomycetales bacterium, assembly GCA_027435495.1. Classification (GTDB taxonomy): domain Bacteria; phylum Planctomycetota; class Planctomycetia; order Isosphaerales; family Isosphaeraceae; genus JAKAUH01. The sequence continues at coordinate 2,237 of DAHZZC010000032.1, read as the reverse complement.
GGCCTTCTACCGTGTTCCATTCGGAAGCACCGGGGATCTGGACATTGCGTCGGTCTCGCAGACTGGTTCGGCGAATAGCCCGCCTACTGTCTCGGCGGACAATAGCGCGACAAACACGATCTCCAACAGTACCCCTTCGGGTAGTCCGAGCGGATCGATCGGTGGAACGGCGACGACCTCCATCGTCGACAATAATGACCCGGCACCACCCGCCGCCGCTCAAGGCTCCTATACAACGTCGATTGATGAGTCTGGGACACTCCAATGGAGCGGCGTTTTCGGCGGGTACATCGGTGGAGCGTTCGACCTTTACGCATACCGCAATTATACCATCGCCGATGATGGTACAGGGCCCCTGACTGGTTGGTATGTGAAGGAGACTTATAGTGTCTCCTACTCCGCGCCGGATCCTACCCAGATCAATCCCATGTTTATTACCTCTACCTTGAACCTCAATACGCCAACACTCGCAATCAATACCGGTGGTGCGAACACGATCGACCATCTCACGATCAACGGGCAGTCGATCCCTCCCACGGGAAGCATCATGGCAGGCCCCAACGGATCCACGATCAGTTCTTCCTGGACGGGGAATTCCGTCAATGTTACCGCTTATACACCTTTGCCAACCTTATCAGTGGCCGAGGGTAACCCCGTATCGGGTATCGCCTGGCCGGTGACCGAGGAAACGCAAATGGGCATGCAGGGCGGGACGAGCAACGCCATGGCCCTTCAGTTCCAGGTCGCCGCGAACTATGGAGCCAGCTTCGTTCAGAGCGTTGGCGGATAGGAACACCATCGAAGGGGTAACACCCTTTTCACCTTCGATGAGGCGGTCTTTGGGGACATTCTTACTTCGATTCCTGGTCTCATGCGTCCCAGGCCCCGTCGCTGATGCGCCAGAAGGATAATCTGGATTCGATCTACTAATACGGCGCGCTGGCCGGGGCGCCGACGATGATCTGCTTGACCTCGCCGACCAGGCCCGCCGGGACGCCGATGAAGGTGGCGGCGGCGGCCTTCACGATCTTGCGGTTGCCGGACGACTCCCAGTATTCTTTCGGCTTGTAGAACAGCGGATGGCGGGCGGCGAAGCCGGTCGTCCGGATCGGGGCCGCCGCGATGGTCTTCTCGCCCGCGGCCTCGCCGGCATCAGAGACGGCCGGGCCGGGCGAGACGACCGTGGCCGGACGCTTGTTCCCCGAGGTCTGACAGCCGGCCTGCGACAGGAATCCGGCGGACAGCACCACCGCTCCCAGAATCCGATAGCGAATCCCACGCATCTTCGGGTCCTCCTCATCGGGCGGTCGGGGCGATCCAGCGGCATCGAAGACCGTCGACGCCCCACGCCGACTAGGAAAGCATACCCGCCGGATCGGGGACCGGTCGGCGATCATCGGGTCGCGGGGAGTCCGAAATTGACGCACCAATAGCGTTTGCCGTCCTCGCCGACGGCGCAACCGACTCCGATCTCGGAGAAACCTCCGAGGATGTTGTCTTTGTGGTGCCGGCTCTCCATCCAGCCCTTCATCACCCGATCCTCGGTGAAATGGCCATAGGCGACGTTCTCACCGACTCGCCGATACCGATAACCTCGCCTCTTGACCCGGTCGGCGGGCGACGAACCGTCGCCTCCGGAGTGCGACATCTTCCGGCGGGCGGCCATGTCCTCCGCGTGGGCCTGGGCGGCGAGGGTCAGCTTCTGGCTGGGGACCAGTTTACCGAGCTTGACCCCGGCGCGTATCTTGTTGTGGGATTCGATGATCCGGGTCCGGATCTCTGATAGTTCTTCGGGCAGGATTGGGGTCGCGTGGTCGGGCTCGTCGAGGGGCTGGAACGAACGTCGGGCCGGGGCCTGCGCCGGACGTGCGGGAGCCCCAGCGCATCCTGGCGCAGCGCTCATGCACGCGGTCATCAGAAATCGGCGACGTGATGGATCCATGGGCGGGAGAGATCCCCAGCGATCGGGTGAGGCCCGATTGAGATCGGCCGGACGCCACCCGACTCATCAGCCAGAGCCGATTCTTTTTCACCCCGGTCTGGTCAACGGGGGCTGGCACCGGTCGTCTTCGACGGGTGCCTGTCCTTATTCACTAGACCCTTTCGAGCGGGAGAGGCGGGAAAGCCTGACCGACTTCCTTGCCGCCGTAATGGAGAGGCGGGAAAGCCTGACCGACTTCCTTGCCGCCGTAATATTTCGTCCCCTTCGTGGTTTCTCCGGATCTTCGATCCTGGAG
>DAHZZC010000031.1 GCA_027435495.1 Planctomycetales bacterium | reverse complement strand
CCGACGGCCCTGACCTTCGCGGCGATGATGGCGGCGCCGGCGTTTGCTGGTGATACCCCCTCGCCGGTCCCGGTGACGCGTCCCGAGATCAAGCGGGTGCTGGAGGGCTCGAAGCATTCGCGGCCCCGGCTCCCCTTGCCGCCGCTGACCGAGGCCGAGAAGGCCCGGCTCGAGCGGGCCCAGTCGGGCGTGGAGAAAGGCGTTTTCGCGGGTATTGTCAACAATGCCCGGATGCGCAATTACTACCTGGCGCCCGAGCTGCGCAACGAGTTCACGGTCCGACCGAGCGACCTGGCGAGCCGAGACCCGAAGGCAGCCGTTCGCGCGGGCGCCTCGGATCCGTCGATGCCGCTCGATCCAACCTTCCGCGTGATGTTCTTCTGGCTGGTTGCCCGGATGAACAATTGTTATTACTGCCTGGGCCATCAGGAGGTGAAGCTGAAGGCGGCGGGCGTGGGCGACGATCGGTTGGCGGCGCTCGATACGGACTGGTCGGCGTTCAACCCGGCCGAGCGGGCGGCGTTTACCTTTGTGGTCAAGCTGGGCCGGAGGCCGGATGAGATTGTCGCGGCGGATCTCGATGCGCTTCGGAAGCACTTCAACGACCGGGAGATCCTCGACATCCTTGTCTCGACCGGCGGTTTCGCGGCGATGACCCGATGGACCGGCGGGCTCATGATCCCGCAGGAAGACCATCGCGTCTACCTGACGCCGACCTCGGAGCCGTTTGTCGACCGCCCGAGCCTGATCGCGCCGCTGGACCCGTCACGGCCGGGGGCCTCGCTGACCTGCGCGCCGGCCACCACCCACCGACCGGCGCTGGAGTCGCGGAAAGAAGTCGAGGCGCGGCTGGCCGCCTGCCGGTCGCGCGAGCCGAGGCTCCCTCTGGTCGACGAGGACCGGGCCCGTGCCGTGGTGCCCGCCGCGTTCTCCTCGGGCCCGCTCCCGCAGTGGATCCGCCTGCTGGCGCAGTTCCCCGAGGCCGGCAAGGCGCGAATCCTCAGTCTGCTGGCGGCTCAGGACAAGGGAGCCCTCGACCGGACCCTCCGCGCCCAGATCGCCTGGGCCGCCGCCCGCGAGGATCGGGCCTGGTACGCGATCGGCCACGCGCGTCGCCGCCTGCGCGAGCTGGGCCAGTCGGACGACGCGATCTTTGCGCTCGATGATCCGAAGGACCCGTCGGCGACCCCCGCTCGAACGGCGGTTCTCAGCCTGGCGCGGAAGCTGACCGTGAATCCAGCGCTGGTGACCGACGCGGATGTTCAGGCGGTACGCGATCATTTCAGCGACCGAGAAACCGCGGAGGTGGTCTATTTCATCACGACCGCGGCGTTTTTCGATCGCGTGACCGAGGCCGCCGGGCTCCGGCTGGAGTTCTGAAGCCCTCGACAATCTCCATTTCCGAGGCCATCCCGCCCGTTGCGGGGTGGTCTCGCATCGATGGCCGGTTTCTTCCTCTTCGTCATCTGGAGAACAGCCCATGAACCTGCCTTCATCGTCTCGGATTCGTCGTGGTTTCACCTTGATCGAGCTTCTGGTGGTGATCGCCATCATCGCGGTTTTGATCGCGTTGCTCTTGCCGGCCGTGCAGGCCGCGCGCGAGGCGGCCCGCCGGGCGCAATGCACCAACAACCTGAAGCAGATCGGCCTGGCGATGCACAATTACCACGAGTCGCGTGGTGCCCTGCCAGGGGCCGACATGGTTTTCAACGTCACCGAGATTTCCGCCCTGGCGCAGGCACTGCCCTACCTGGAGCAGTCGCCGATCTACAACTCGATCAACTTCGACTTCTATTACGACACTCCTCCGAATGCGACCGCGATGATGACGTCGATCAGCAGCTTCATCTGCCCATCGGACCAGCCCGACTCGATGCCGTCGATGGGCGGTCAGACGAATTACATGGCCAGCATGGGAAGCGGGATCGTCTGGCAAGCGGCGATCGGCGGGAATGCGAGCCTGCCACAGCCGAACGGGATCTTCTACGGTAACAGCTCCACCACATTCGCGGCGATCACCGACGGGCTCTCGAACACGGCGTTCTTCAGCGAGCGGCGGCTCGCCGATGGCAACAACGGGATCATCAACCCGGTCTCCGACGTCTTCTTCTCGCCCGCGTTCCCGACCACGCAGGCCCAGGCGATGCAGGCGTGTCAGGCGGTGAATATTTACGATCCCAGCAGCCAGTTCCCGCTCTTCATGGGCGCGCCCTGGCTCTGCGGGCAGCACGTCTTCACCGAGGTGATGCCGCCAAACGGGCGGTCGTGCGGGTTCTTCATCGCCCTTCGGGCCGTGATGCCGCCGAGCAGCTATCACCCGGGCGGCGTCAACCTGCTCCTGGGCGACGGCTCCGTCCGGTTCGTGAAGGATTCGATCAACCTGGTGAACTGGCAAGCGCTCGGCACCCGCGCCGGCGGTGAGATTCTCAGCTCGGACAGCTATTGATGCGAGAAAGGAAAAACGATGAGGATGCCGGAATCCCGAACGCGGCGGTGGGCGACGGCCGCCGCGTTCGTCGCGATGATCCTGCCGATGGCCGGTTGTCTGGGGGGTGCCTCCGCGCACGCCGTGGACCCGTCCCGCGCCCGTGAGGCGCTCAAGACCGCACTCGACGGCTGGAAGGCCGGGCAGGAGCCCCGGTCGTTCCGTGACTCGTCTCCGCCGATGACCGTGCAGGACCTCGAATGGTCTGGCGGCGGCCGATTGGTCGACTACCAGATCCTCGACGAGGGCCAGGCCCGCGATGCCAACCTCCGCGTTCACGTCAAGCTGATCCTCGAGACGCCCTCGACTCGGGGGAGCAAGCGGGTCGAGAAGACGGTCTGGTATCTCGTCGGGACAAGCCCCTCCGTCACGGTCTTTCGCGACACGCTCCATCGCTGAACGACGACTTCGGAGAAGAACAGGATATGCAGGCTCCTCGAAGGATATCGGTCGGCTTCACGCTGATCGAATTGCTCGTCGTGATCGCCATCATCGCGGTTTTGATCGCGTTGTTACTCCCCGCCGTGCAGGCTGCGCGTGAGGCGGCTCGGCGGTTGCAATGCACCAACAACCTGAAGCAAATTGGTCTGGCCCTGCACAATTACGACGACGCGATGCGATGCCTCCCCTTCGGCAAGGGGAACAATTACCAGGCCGTGATTCCCATGGCGCCCGTCTATGCCCGGTGGTCGACCCACAGCCAGTTTCTCGGCTTTTTCGAGCAGGGCCCGCTGTTCAACGCGATCAACTTCAACCTGCCGCCCGAACTCCCGTCGCTGGATTCCTACAACCAGGGGTTTTATCCGGCGTTTCAGGATCCGAACCGGGCGAACGCGACCGTCTGTCGCGTGGCGATCTCGGCGTTCCTCTGTCCGTCGGACCCGGCCGGAGCCGGCGGACCGTCGGGCTGGGACGGCGGCAACAATTATTATGGCAACGAGGGCTCGTGGCTCTGCGACTGCTGCCAGCAGACACCCAGCACCGTCGCGCCCGCCTACCTTCCACAGGGGCCACTGTACAATCGAAGCTGCATCAACCTGGCGAGCATGACCGACGGGATCAGTAACACCGCCTTCTTCAGCGAACGATCCCGCGGCCAGGGCGTTCCCAGCATTCCGAACGATATGTACATGATGGGCAACGCCACGTCCATTAATCAGGCGTGGCAGATGTGCAACAACCTCAACATGAGCATGGCCATGCCGCTGACGAGCTGGATGGGCGCCACCTGGGCCGTCGGCGACATGACCTGCTCGACCTACAATCACGTCTCGACGCCCAACACCCGCACCTGTGCCGGGATGTCCGGTGGTATGATGATGATGCCGGGCTCCTCGATGGCCAACATGGCCGTGCAATTGCCGCCGTCGAGCGATCATCCCGGAGGCGTCAACGTACTGCTTGGCGACGGGTCGGTTCGCTTCGTGAAGAACTCGGTGCGGCTGGATCTCTGGCGGGCCCTGAGCACGCGGAACGGCGGCGAGATTGTCGATGCGTCTGGGTACTGAGAGGGAGGCTTCGAGGATGAGATTCGGGTCGATGCGACGTCCCGGGGCTCTGGTGCTGGTCGGGATCGGGCTGAGTGGGATTCTCGTGTCGACGGCCTCGGCGCAGGCGACGGC
>DAHZZC010000030.1 GCA_027435495.1 Planctomycetales bacterium | reverse complement strand
CGCCCCCGCGCCGATCCTGCTCGAAACGCCCGATTCCCCGGCGCCGGCTCCCACAACCGAGGCGAGCACAACGGCTCCGAGCCCGAGTCCGAGCCCGGCACCCGCGGCCGAACTCCCGCCCCTGCCTACGTCGGATCCCGCCCCGAGCCCGGCGCCGGCTCCCGCGCCCGAGGCCAGCACGCCGGCTCCGGCTCCTAACGCTAACGCCGAATCGATGCCGGCTCCACTGACCCCGCCAGGACCGGTCGAGGCGCCGAGCCCCTCAATGGAGCTCCCGCCTCTGCCGCCGGCCTCGGATTCGGCCGTGCCTAAGGCTCAACCGGCACCCGCGCCGACCGCCTCCGACGTTGTGCCGACGACCGAGAAGCCCGCCCCGGCCACCGGAGGCCTTGTCACCACTGGGCTGACCGAGCCGGCCGCACCCGCGCCGTCGCCCGCGCCGGCCCCAGCCGCCGCGGAAGCCGCCGCCGCACCGATGCCCGAGCCGGCCCCAGCGCCTGCCGCCGAGCCGGCCCCAGCGCCCGCGCCCGCCCAGGACCCGACCGCGCCGCTGGCCGACGCCCTCCCGCTGCCCTCAATGGGAGCGCCCGAGTCGAAGCCGGCCGCCTCGGCCGAGCCGACCACATCGACGCCCGCGGAGCCGGCCGCACCGGCGGCCGGGTCGGACGACCTGCCCCCGCTCCCCAGCGACCTCAGCGGCTCTCGCGCCCCCATGCCGTCGCCCGCGCCGGCTGCCGGTGCGGAGACGCCCAAAGTCGCTCTCGGGACGCCCGAGTCGGCCCAGGCTCCCGCTCCGAATCCAACGGCTCCCAGGCCCGACGACGAGAGCCTGCCCCCGCTCCCCGAGGAAGCCGCGCCGCGGTCCAATCCTGATCCAACTCCGAGCCCAAGTCCGAGTCCGGAGCCGAGCCCTGCTCCGGCGCCAGCCCCGGCTCCGACGCCGGCTCCTGCGGTTGATCCGTCCGAGTCTGGCGCACCGGTGCCCGTGCCCGCCCCAGCCCCCGCGCCCGAGCTTCCCGTCGGCGACGCTCCTCAGAGCGCGATGCCGGCCGAGCAGCCCCAGCCTCAGGCTCAGCCGGTCCAGACAGCGACCGCCGCCTCGGATCCTCGGGCCGAGCCGTTGCCGGACCCCGCGCCCGCGGCGGCTCCAGTGCGGCCCTCGACGGCCGACGAATGGACCTCGATCCCGGAGCGCCAGGCGGCCAACCCGGCGCTCAGGCCCGGCGACCAGCGGAGGATCACCGAGGCGATCGCCCGCCTCGAACGCGAGGAGATGCTCCGTAGCCAGCAGTCTCCGGCCCGTCCTCGCGGGATGGGCGAGAACGGCGGCGGAGGCGGCAACGGAGATATCCGCGGCAACTCCTCCAATCTTCAGACCCAGACTCAGTACGATATCGCCCGCGCTCCCAGTCCGGCCGAGGCCCGACCGATCAAGGCCATCCCCGTCCCCGAGGACTGGGTCCCGCTTGCCCCTCGTGACTGGAGCCCCCAGCGCAAGTACTGGAGCGCCGCGGCCACCTGCCACCTGCCGCTCTACTTCCAGGACGCCGCGCTCGAGCGCTACGGCCACAATGTCGAGCAGTTCCTCGGGCCCGCCGGGATGTGGTTTGCCTACCCGGTCGACGACCCGAAGCAGTCGTCCCAGCACATGCAGCTTCTTCAGCCGCTCTTCTCGCTGGGCCTATTCGCCTTCCAGATCGGAGTCTGGCCGTACACGGCGATCATGGACCCGCCCTGGGAAGCTCAGTATGACCTCGGCTACTACCGCCCCGGCGACACGGTCCCCATCGACGTGATCTGGCTCCCGCTTACCGGCTACGGTCCGCCGCTCCACGGCAACCGCTATTGAGGCGGGGCCTTCGATTAGCCCTTCGATCTCGACGCCGCCGAGCGCCCCCGCGTGGGTCTCGGCGGCGTCGTTCCGCGTTCCGGCATCCGGCCGAGCTTGCGGTCGAACATATGGATCGTCCATGCGTTGATCAGAACCGAGGCGAGGACGCCGGCCACTGTCCAGAGGATCGCCGCGAGCTCCAGGTCGGCGGCATGAGTCTGGCCCAAGAAATAGGCGTTTGGATCGGCGATGATCATGGTCATCAGGACCGCGCCGTAGGCCGGATCGCCCATGATGAGCTCTCTGATGAAATGATCGTTCCGACCGGGCCCTGCGTCGTGTATGAGGAAGACGACCATCGGCCATCCGATGAGGAAAAGGCCATACGCCGCAACGCAGGCCGCGACGGCCCGGCCGGGCCGCTCGATCCAGGTCGCCGCCGCCAGGCCGAGGCTGGTGATTGCTGCCCCGTAGGACAGCAGGAGGCCCAGCAGGATCAGCCAGGCGAACGGGGCGAGGTGCGAGGCGGCCGGGATCGCGACCATCGCCATTGGCCAGAACACGATCAGACCGACCCGTCGGAAGCTTCCCCACCACTTCCCCCAGACGATTTCTCGGGTGGTGATCGTGGTGGTGAGCAGTAGCTCCAGGCTACCACTGGCCCGTTCCTCGGCCAGGCTGGTCGACGCTCCGACGCTCAGGAGCAGCAGTCCGATCGTCACCTGGAACATCATCGAGATCGCCGGGACGACGCCGATCGGGCCGCTCCATGTCGTCGAACTGGCGATCGCGACCATCCAGGCTACACCCAGGATCGAGTAAAGCGCCCAGACCAATCGCATCATCCGTGAGGGCCGCGACCGGTGCCACTCGCGCCAGGCGACCGGGTTGCCGTCGAGGCTCGGGCCGGGGATGTTCAGCCGCCAGGGGGCCCGCGATCGCCGGGTCTTCGGGACGTCCGGCCCGCGCGCGACACTCCTCCGGATCCGGATCGTCGCCACCGCGATCATCGCCGCCGAGATCGCCAGAGATCCCCCGAGGAACTCGAGGCTGGCCTCGATCACCGACGGGATCCTCCACGACGACCCGACGGCCAGACTGTAAGGGTTCGTCCGCTCGAGCCACTCGATCATCCAGGGCCCGCTCATTCCCAGGGTACTCCCGGTGACCAGCAGCCATCCGCCGCCCACCAGCAGCGGCGCCATCAGCCAGAGCACCAGCAGCAGGTAGGCCAGCATCAGGACGTCCTGCGTCTTCCGCCCGTGGACCGAGAGGACCATCGCCGTTGAGCAGCCGACCGCCGCGCATCCAGCGGAGACCATCATCAGCCCGACGATCTTCGAGGGCTCGATCCCGCCCAGCAGCGAGGCGAGGAACAAAACCGGCGTCGTCGCGGCGACCAGCCCCAGCACCGGGAGCAGCCGGACGCCCAGCTTACCCAGCACGATCTCGGCCGAGGAGAGGTCGGTCGTCATTATATGAGCGAGCGTTCCGCGTGCCCGATCCAGGCAGACGGCCCCGGCCGTCGTCGCCGGCGCGATCAACAGGATCATCGACACCTCGACCATTGCGATCGTCCTGTAGATCGACTCGCCGAACGTCGATAGATCGCGGATCTTGACGATGCGATCGGGCGCCATGTTCCTCGTCAAGGATTGCCAGGTCAGCCCGAGCCCGATGAGGATCGCCGCGACCACCATCGCCCGGACGGCGTACGTTTGCCATCGCCGGGCCGCCAGCATTCCCTCGTAGACGAACACCGGTCCGGGGCTGAGGCGCATGGCGAATCCCCTTCGCGATCGAGGCTACATCCCCCGACCCGGCCTCGCCGCACCGTGGCTTCGAGCGGCCCTTGGATGTATCCTCGGGATTGTCCCCAGCTTTCGTACGATTGTCAAACACTGAGATGGATGAGAGGGCCGATCGATGCGAGTGGCGTGCTGGTTGATGTGGACGATGGGCGTGGTCGCCGCGGCGCCGGGGCGATCGACGGCCGACCCGATCGACCTCGCCCGCGCCGTGGTGGTCGTCCCGGACGGTCTCTCCGGGCCCGAGCAGAACGCGGTGAAGGTGCTGGTCGAGGAGGTCCGGGCGCGGTCGGGGATTGGCTGGGACGTGATGCTCCGCTGGCCGACCGGGGATGTCCCGGTCGTCGCGGTTGGTCCGGTTCGATTGCTTCGCGAGTCGACCGGCCGGCTCCGCGGTCACGTCCCGACCGGAGCGGGCCAGCCCGATGGGTTCGCGATCCGGACCGTCACGGGCGGCCCCGGCGCACCGACGATCGTCGTCGCCGGTCACGACGGGCGCGGAGTTCTGTTCGGGGTCGGGCGGTTGCTTCGGACGCTTCGAACCGGTCCGGGGAAGGTGGCGCTGCCGGGGCCGGTTGATCGGGACGAGGCGCCTCGATATCGCCTCCGTGGGCATCAACTTGGCTATCGTCCCAAGACCAATTCCTATGATGCCTGGGATCTCCCGCAGTGGGACCGTTACCTTCGCGATCTGGCGATGTTCGGCACCAACGCGATCGAGCTGATCCCGCCCCGCTCCGACGACGACGCTGACAGCCCGCACTTTCCCCGTCCGCCGATGGAAATGATGGTCGGCATGTCGAAGATCGCCGATCAGTACGGGCTCGACGTCTGGCTCTGGTTCCCGGCGATGGACGCCGATTACTCCGACCCAAAGACGGTCGGGCGCGCGGTCGAGGAATGGGCCGAGATTTTTCAAAAGCTACCGAGGGTCGACGCCGTGTTCGTCCCCGGCGGCGATCCCGGCCACACCCAGCCGAAGTTCCTGCTGGCCCTTCTGGAGAAACAGACCGCCAACCTGAAGCGGTATCATCCTGAGGCCCAGATGTGGGTCTCGCCGCAGGGGTTTTCGGCCGACTGGCTGGCCGAGTTTGTCGAACTGCTGAAGGCCGAGCCGGCCTGGCTCTCGGGCGTCGTGTATGGCCCGCAGGTCCGAATCGGCCTCCCGGAGTTGCGGAAGCTCGTCCCGTCTCGCTATCCGATCCGCGACTATCCCGACATCACCCACAGCCTCCGGTGTCAGTACCCCGTCCCCGACTGGGACCTCGCCTACGCCCTCACCGAGGCTCGCGAGACGATCAACCCGAGGCCGGTGGATGAGTCGGCGATCTTCCACGCCTTCGCCGACCAGACGATCGGGTTTCTCAGCTATTCCGAGGGTTGCAACGACGACGTGAACAAGTTCGTCTGGAGCGCGCTGGGATGGGACCCGTCGGTTGATCTGCTCGACGTTTTGCGCGAGTACGGACGATGCCTGATCGGCCTCAATGACGCCGATGCCGACGCCTTCGCGCGCGGGCTTTTTGCCCTCGAAAAGAACTGGCGGGGCCCGCTGCTGTCGAACGATTCGGTCGAGACGACGCTCGCTCAATTCCGGTCGCTGGAGCGCAGGGTCGCGCCCCGGGTGCTGGCGAACTGGCGGTTCCAGCAGGCGCTCTACCGGGCCCATTACGACGCCTATGAGCGCGCTCGGCTGGTCCACGAGACCGACCTTCAGAATCGCGCGATGGAGGCGCTCCGCACAGCCCGCGATCGGGGCTCGATCGCGTCGATGGAGCGGGCCGCGGTGATCCTCGACCGGGCTCGATCCGAGCCGGTCGCGGCCGACCTTCGGGCCCGGGTCTTCGAGCTGGGCGAGGCACTGTTTCAGAGTATTCGGATGCAGTTGAGCGTCGATCGATACCGGGCGATCTCGGTCGGTCGGGGCGCAAACCTCGACACGATCGACCAGATTCTCAACGATCGCGAATGGCTCGAACAGCGATTCGCGGCGATCCGGAAGCTTGGTTCCGAGGCCGACCGCCTGAAGGCGATCGAGGCGATTGTGGACTGGACGAATCCCGGCCCTGGGGGCTTCTACGACGAGCTGGGGAACCCGGCGCGGCGACCGCACCTGGTGCCCGGCCGACCGTACGCTGAGGACCCGGCGGCGATCCATGGTCCGATGACCGCCTTCGACCAGGACCCGGGCTGGCGGCGGAGCTGGTGCCGACACGCGGGAACGCTCTACGGCCAACCGCTCCGGATGCACTACGCTCACCTCGATCGCGAGACCGCTTACAAGGTGAGGGTTGTCTACACCGGCGACATGTTCCAGGCGCTGATGCGGATGGTCGCCGACGGATCGATTGAGATCCATCCGTTTCTGGAGAAGCCGCATGACCCTGCGCCGATGGAGTTTGACGTCCCGCAATCGGCGACCGAGGATGGCTCGCTCGACCTCGAGTTTCAGGTCGATCGCCTTCGGGGCAACGGTCGAGGCTGCCAGGTGGCGGAGGTCTGGCTGATCCGGAGATAGGCTCATGTGGCGTGATCTTCGAGGCGAGGCTTTCATCCTCACCAATCCGCGTTGTCCGTGTTACTGCGGCGGCGAGGGATGCTCGTCCTGGTCGCGTGTCCCGCTTGTGGCACGGTCATGGGCAGGTGCAGCGAGGTCGACGAACTGATCCGAGACGTGCGCAACCCGGCATTTGATCCCGACCAGAGCATCTGCTACCCGGATGTCCCTTGCCCGTATTGTCATGAGGTCCCATACGGACAGTTCCGAGCTGCGACCGAGTCGGAACTACGAACGATCGGATTGAGCGGCACATGCTATCGGAGATGGCACGCCTGACATTGCGATCCGGAGGACCCGCTGCGCGGGCCGCTGATCCTCGTCGTTTGGCGGCGCTGAGAGTCTGTCCCGGAAGGCAAGCGGGGGGCGTCAGCCGCCTGTCCGATCGGCCGGAAGACAGGGGGCTGACGCCCACCGCTCGCCCCGAAACTCAAATTCCGGGACAGATTCTGAACGGTCGAACGCACTTCGCGGCGGCGGGAGAAATGGATATCCTGGAGGAAGGGAGGGCTATGCCTCATGGAAATCCACTTACCCGAGGGATTGGAATCGGCGCTGCGGGCACAGGTCGAGGGAGGTCGGTTCCCCTCGATCGATGACGCAATGGCTGAGGCCGCCCGCCGACTGCTCCACGACATCGACCGGAATCGACCGCAGCCGGCGCCCGCCGCGCCCGCCGGGGTGCATGACCCGCTGATGGGCCTGTTCCGGGACCACCCGGACGAGATCGACGAGATTGTTGCCGATGCGATGCGGTGGCGAGAGGAGCCCTGGCGGGACATCGACGTTGAATAAGACCCTGCTCGACACCGACATCCTCTCGGAGATCGGGAAGGCCGTCGATCCGGTCGTCCTCCGCAATGCGGCCACCTATCTTCAAGCCTTCGGCCGCTATACGATCTCGGTTGTCAGCGTGGCGGAAGTCATCCGGGGATATCAGAGGAAGCAGAGCCTCCGCCGCTTGCAAGCCTTCGTCGGGTCGCTTGCCTTGATAGAGGTCGTGCCCCTGGAACTATTGGCTGCCGAGCTGGCCGGGCGGATCGGAGGTGAACTGGAGCGAATCGGCCAGCCGATCGGACTCGCCGACACCGTCATCGCGGCGATCGCCCTTCAGCATGGCCTCGACCTGGCGACGGGCAACACCGCCCACTTCCTCCGGGTCCAGCAACTCGGCTATCCGCTGACCCTCGTCAACTGGCGCGACTGACCGCCCGGGGCCTTGCCGATCTCCCTCGTCGTTACCTACCATCGTGGTCAATCGTGGAGATGCCTCAGCCCGGCGACCAGATACTCGCCGTCATCAAGGCCACCGAGATCATCGTTGCCAAGGGCGGATTGGCGGCCGTCGCCATCTGGCCGCGCGGGCCGCTCGTCGGTTACGCTGTTTCCTCCGAAGGATGGCGGCCCTGCGCGTGGCCGGGCGCCGGCCTCCCTGGGCGCGAGGACATCATGATCTCGACGGACGTGGCCATCATCGGCGGTGGGATCGTCGGCCTGGCGACCGCCTATCAACTCACCCGAGAGCGGCCCGGCACGAAGGTCGTCGTGCTGGAGAAGGAGCCCGAACTGGCCCAGCACCAGACCGGGCACAACTCGGGTGTGCTCCACTCGGGCATCTATTACAAGCCGGGCTCCCTCAAGGCGATCAACTGCCGAGAGGGGAAGAAGCGGATGGAAGCCTTCTGTGCCGAGGAAGGGATTTCCTACGAGATCTGCGGCAAGGTGATTGTCGCGATCGACGAGAACGACCTCCCCGCGATGGAGCGGATCTACGAGCGCGGCCAGGCCAACGGCGTGAAGTGCGAGGTGATCGGCCGCGAGAGCCTTTCGGAGCTGGAGCCGCACGCCGCCGGGATCCGGGCCATCCACGTTCCCGAGGCTGGGATCGTCAACTACAAGCAGGTCTGCCAGCGACTCGCCGAGCGGGTTCGCGAGCGTGAGGGGCAGGTGCTCACCTCCGCCCGGGTTGAGAAGTTCGAGCGGATGTCCGATCGCGTGGTTCTGACCACCGCCGCCGGACAGGTCGAGGCGCGGCAGGTCGTCAACTGCGCGGGGCTGCACTGCGACCGCGTCACCGCGATGAGCGGCCAGGCACCCGAGGCCAAGATCGTCCCGTTCCGCGGCGAGTATTTCGAGCTGACGCACGACGCCGAGCACCTCTGCAAGAACCTGATCTATCCCGTGCCCGACCCCAATTTTCCGTTCCTCGGCGTTCACTTCACCCGGATGGTGGAGGGGGGCGTGGAGTGCGGCCCGAACGCCGTGCTGGCGATGGCTCGCGAGGGATACCGGAAGACCGACATCAACCTCGCCGACCTCGCCGAGACGCTCGCCTATCCCGGCTTCCGCAAGCTCGCCGCGAAGTACTGGAAGACCGGGCTGGGTGAGATGTGGCGATCGGCCAGCAAGTCGGCGTTTGTCCGGGCGCTTCAGCGGCTCGTCCCCGAGATCCAGGCCGAGCACCTGCACGCCGCGCCGGCGGGGATCCGGGCACAGGCCGTTCTGCCCGACGGCGGGATGGTCGACGACTTTTTGATCCAGGAAGCCGACCGGGTTGTTCACGTGAACAACGCGCCGTCGCTAGCGGCGACCGCCTCGCTGAACATCGGCAAGACGATCGTCGAACGGCTCTTACCGAGGCTGGCCTGAACGAGTCCGAGCGCCCCGGAGGAGGCCCATGACGATGTCCGACCCGTCCGAGGCGCAGATCTATCCGATCGAGCATCTTCGGGAGTTCACCGAGCGGGTCTTCCGGTCGGCTGGGGTCCCGGAGGCCGACGCCCGGCAGGCGGCCGATGTCCTGCTGGCGAGCGACCTCCGGGGGATCGACTCGCATGGCCTGGCCCGGTTGCAGGGCTATTATGAGCTGCTCGCCGCGGGCCGGATCAACCCGAAGCCCCGGATCCGGGTCGTTCGCGAACTTCCCGGCACCGCGACCGTCGACGGCGACAACGGCCTTGGCCTGGTCGTCGGTCCGGCCGCCAATGCGATCGCGATGGAGAAGGCCGACGTTGTCGGCTCAGGCTGGGTCGGTGTTGGCAACACCAACCATTTCGGGATCGCCGGCTATTATCCCTTGCAGGCCCTGGCCCGCGGGATGATCGGCTGGGCGATGACCAACGCCAGCAAGCTGGTCGCACCGGTCTGGTCGGCCGAGCGGATGCTCGGCACCAACCCGATCGCGATCGCGTTCCCCGGTAAAACCGAACCGCCGATCGTGATCGACATGGCGACCAGCGCCGTTGCCTACGGCAAGATCGAAATCGCGATGCGACACCAGAAGCCGATCCCGGAAGGATGGGCCGTCGATGCCTCGGGCGCGCCGACGACCGACCCGACGGCGATGGTCGGCGGCGGTTCCCTGCTCCCGCTTGGCGGCGACCGCGAGCGTGGCGGGCACAAGGGCTACGCGCTCTCGGCGATGGTCGATATCCTCTGCGGGGCACTGACCGGGGCGAACTGGGGCCCATTCGCCCCGCCGTTCGCCCTTCGGCAGCACGTCCCCGAACGAAGCGTCGGCCGGGGGATCGGCCACTTCTTCGGCGCCCTCCGAATCGACGGATTCCTCGATCCCGACGAGTTCGGGTCGCAGATTGATGACTGGATTCGAACCTTCCGCGCCTCGCGTCCGGTTCCCGGCACGCCTGGCCTCGTGATCCCCGGCGACCCCGAGCGCGAGGCCGAGGCCGCCCGGCGGGCCTCGGGGATTCCCCTCGTGCCCGCCGTGGTCAACGACCTGCGCGCGGTTGCCCGGCAGTCGGGCGTTCCGTTCGATTGATCGGCCGATCCCGTCCTTACCGTTGCCGAAACCGCCCCGCCGCCGCGACAATCGTCGAGGCCAGCAGGCCGAGCACCAGCCCCGACGGTTCGGGCACCGAGGTCGTCCCCAGGGTCAGGTTGTCCATCGCGAAGGATTCGGGCGTGTTGATGCCGAAGGTGCCGACATCGGAAGAAGCGTAGTCGAAAGTCAGGCTCTGCGCCCCGGCCAGCGACGACAGATTGACCGTGGTCCAGGTATCGACCAGCAGCGAGTTCCCGCCGGTGAAGTTCGCCAGGTAAAAATCCACCTCGCCCACCTTCGTACCGGTGCCATTGAGGCCCGTGAATCCATAGATCTTCAGCTCAAAATAGTCGCCTGTCGTGAACTGCTTGGCGAATCCGTCGCCATATTTCATCGAGAGGTAATCGTAGGTCGTGTTCGTCACCTGAAACGAGAGGGGCGTCGAGCCTCCCAGGAGGTTGATGGCGCCTCCCGTGCCGGCCTCGAGCCCGTAGTTTCCCGAGCCGCCGGGGGCTGTCCCGGTGACGGCGGCGAACTGGTGGAGATAATCGGTGGTGTCCGGGCTTGATCCGGTTGTGGTCGGGTCGTTGACATTCGAATAGGCCCAGCCGCTCCACGAGGCGTATGTTGAATCATACGAGTTGGTGAAGAAGGTGCCGTGCGACGTGAACCCGCCCTTGAGGTCCCAACCGTCATCGTAGCTGCCGGTCCCAGGCGCCTGGCCCTTGGGGTAGTTCTGATTGGGGTCATAGGGACTGCTGTAGGTCAGATCGTTGAAGTTGACGACGACCTCGCCGCCGCGAGCGGCCGGAGCGCAGAGGCCGAGGGCGAACGCGAGGGCGAGCACATGCCGGGTGACGGAGGACTGGTTGGGATTCACGTTGGTTTCCATTTCTGAGGAGAGATCCGATCAATAACTGTCTGACGAGACGACCTCGCCGAGCGCCCGAGTGCAGAGCGCCGAGAGGGGTAAAGGGTTGGTCTGATTCTTGAGGAAGTGGACCGAGCCATCGGCGAAGAGCGTGTTGGCGCCGCCGGGATGCTGGCTGGTCAGCTCCTCGCCGTATTCGGTGGGGGGCCGGGCGTTGATCGGGGCCGACTGGTCGAAAATGTTGTGCCCGCTGATCCACATGGCATTGATCGCCTCGGGGTCCTCGCCGGCCTGGATGGTCATTGAGGTTCCGTCGAGGATCTGGGCGATGGAGATGCACTGGTTGAAGATCATCGGGCCAGCGGGCGGGTTGTCGGTGAAGCCGGGGACCAGCCCGCGCGGTCCGTACATCCCGCCGTAGTCGGCGTCGGCGTAAACGGCCTGGCCAGGCCAGGTGTCCCAGTCCGACTTCCTCGGCTCCGAGGGGCAGAGGTAGATCGACAGGACCGTGTGGCCCATCGTGGAGTTCGCCGCGGCGTTGCAGGGGAACGAGAGGTTCAAACCAGCGTACAGCGGAGCCTGCTCCAGCCAGGGGAGAACGACCGCGGACCAACCGATGTTCATGTTGACGGTTCGCGGCTGCGTTGGGAGAGCGATCCAGCCGCCTGCCGGGAAGGTCGAGTTGGCGTCGTGGTAGTTCTGGAGGGCCAGGCCGATCTGCTTGAGGTTGTTGACGCAGCTCAGGCGTCGGGCGGCCTCGCGGGCGGCCTGGACGGCCGGGAGCAGAAGCGCGATCAACACGGCGATGATCGCGATCACGACCAGCAATTCGATGAGCGTGAAGGCCCGGCGAGCGTCGGCTGGCAGAGGCATCAAGAGCAGTCCTTTCCGGGGCCGGTATGGACGGACCTCTCGGAAAGGCAAGGGTCGACGTGGCACCTGCGGCGCAAATGGCGCGCGGCCGCCGACCTGCCCGGATGCTTGAGGCCGAAGCATCCCCTGGCGCACCCGAAAGGCCGTATTCTGGCTCGCGAGTCAAACAGTCCCGGACGCCTTCCCACGGGCGGCGTGCCCGCAGTGGTTGTCGTGTCCGGGGACCTCCTCGCTTACAGCGGCGGTCCCGCGCCGGATTTTCACCGGCTTCCTGCCCGGCCCATGTCGGCCGGACGCCTTTCGAGTGTGGCGGGTTACTCTAGAGGCCGAATGGGGTGAATGTCAAGGATATTTCGATCAGCGTTTGAGAACTTCAGAACCGAGCGGCCGACATGGAGATCGCTGGACGCTCCGGGCCGAGGGGTCGAGCCACCCCCTTGACATCTGGCAGGCCGGCGTCGACGATAAATGCGATCGGACGATCCAGGGAGGGGTCCGCCCGCCGGTTCGCAACGGATCTCGACACCGCGACGGCCGTCTACCATGCCCTCCAGAGCCCGACATCCCCGATCGAGGAGAGACGCCCTGCCGATGGCGGTGGTTGTCGCGATCGCGGCGACGACGGCCCTGGCCAGCGCCGCCCGGGCCGATGCGATGGTCTCGGCGGTCTTCGATGCCGAGGCCCATGCCCGAGATTGCCAGTGCGCCGCCCATTGCCGAGGCCCCGCGTGCTGCTGCGGCGGAGGCTCGTCCTCGCGCCGAACTCCCACGACAATCCCGGTCGACGCCCCCGTCTCGAGGCCGACGCCCACACCTTCCCACGCCGACAAGCCGGCCGATCGCTCTGGTCCCTGCCTCGGCCAGGTGCCTTGCGGTGATCCGGCTTTCCCCACCGCCGCACCGGTTGGCTCTCACGCCCGGATCGCGGCGATGACCCTCTCACTCGACCGCTGGCCGACGACGACCAGCAGCTTGCTCCCGCCTCCGGATTCCTGTCGGGTCGCCCCGAGGAGCCCGTCGCGGATCGATCGGCCTCCACGCGGCTGACGTCTCGCGCACGGCGCGATTCGATTCGATTCTACCCACCGTGCGCCCGCTCTCGACGTCACTCTGCTCGCCCGACGATTCCCGCGGCCGACGGCCTGCGGGCGCGCCCGCCATTCCTCCCGAAGAGGATCCGTCTCGCATCGAAAGTTGGCGGCGATGCGCCCGCGCGCCCGACGCGCCTCATTCCCCGTACCGGAGCTTCCACCATGTCCGCGCGTCGCGCGTTCACGCTGATCGAATTGCTGGTCGTGATCGCGATCATCGCCGTGTTGATCGCGCTCTTGCTCCCCGCCGTGCAGGCCGCCCGCGAGGCCGCCCGACGGACCCAGTGCATCAACAACTTGAAGCAGGTCGGGATCGCCCTGCACAACTACCACGACACCGTCGGCTCGTTCCCGCCCGGCTACATCTCGCGGATGGACCCGGCAACCTTCGCCAACGACGGACCCGGCTGGGGCTGGGCGGCGTTCGCCATGAACCAGATGGAAGGATCGCCGGTTTATAATAGCATCAACTTTGTCCTGAACATCGAGATGCCGGCCAACTCGACATCGCGGGTGACGACGATCAAGACCTTCTTCTGCCCGTCCGACGCCTGGCGAGAGGACATTTTCACGGTGGTCGACTCCTCGACGTCGAACACGACTCCGGGCGCTCCGATTTGCCAGGTGGCGGCCTCGGATTACGTGGGTGCCGTCGGCAGTGGCGACCCGTCGAGCCTCTATCCCTGGATCGGCGGCGATAGCCCGCCTGGCCGCGATAATGGCAACGGACTGTTCTTCCGCAACAGGGCCGTCCGCATCGCCCAGATCACCGACGGAACCAGCCAGACGTTTGCCGCCGGCGAGCGGAGCCAGAACCTCTCCCGGGCGACCTGGACCGGCGCCGTGACCAACGCCGCGGTTCCCCTGGTCGCCCTCCAGGCCGAGGCCGGGCTCGACCCCGAGGGGAGCGGCGCCCTGGTGATCGCGCACACCGGAGAAGGACACGGTCCGAATTCCCCCTCGGGCCTCGCCCACGGCGATCAGTACTGGTCGCTCCACCCTGGCGGCGCGAATTTCCTCTTTGCCGACGGCAGTGTTCACTTCATCAAGGAGCTGATCAACTTCCCAATCTTCCAGGCCATGGCCACTCGCGCCGGCGGCGAGGTCGTCTCGGCCGATCAATACTGACCCCGTCCGCGAGGGCAGACGGTGATCGACGGCCCTTGTTCCATGCGGGTCAGGCTGGGAAGCCCGACCTACGTCGGCGGGTCGGTGCGGAAAGGTTGATCGACTCTGCCACGAGCGATCGACGACCCTCCTCGGACTCCCTTCCAAACCGGCCGGCCGGAGACTCTCTTTCAAATGTCGGAGGATTCCGGGTAGAATGGTGCGGGGCCGAGGGGTCGGCGATCCAACGGCGCCCGCCCCGAGCCTTTCTGATCCGGAGCCTGACCCATGCCCAAGCGCCGAGGCTTCAGCCTGATCGAGTTGCTTGTCGTTCTGGCGATCATCGCGATGCTGTTATCGCTGCTCTTGCCGGCGATGAACGGAGCGCGCGAGGCCGCGCGGCGGTCGCAATGCGCCAACAACCTCAAGCAGATCGGCCTGGCGCTGAACAACTACCACGAAGCGACGAACGCCTTCCCGCCGGGATGGGTCTCGCTCCCGTCGCCCGGGACGGGCGCCGATGCCGGGCCGGGCTGGGGCTGGAACGCGATGATCCTCCCGATGATGGAGCAGCGGCCCGTCTACGGCCTGATCGACTTCTCCCTGCCAATCGAGGTGATGGCCAACGCGAAGCCGAGGATCACCCAGATCAACTCTCTGACCTGCCCGAGCGACCGCCAGCGCCAGCGGACCTTCTTCGCGGTCGCGGCGGGGGGCGACGGCATGATCGCCGGAGAGCCGATCGCCGAGGTGGGGGCGTCCAACTACGTCGGCTGCTTCGGCAGCGGCGACCCGTCGAGCCTCTATCCCTTCGACCCCTCGGCCCCGCCGCCGGGCTGCGCCGCCGGGGACGGGATGTTCTTCCGAAACCGGTCGGTCCGGATCATCGACGTCGAGGACGGGACCAGCCAGACGATCGCCGTCGGCGAGCGCGATGCCTCGATCTCGCGAGCCACCTGGACCGGCGCCATCACCGGCTCGGCTGGCGGGCCGGCGCTGGTGGTCGGCCGGGCGGGCGAACGTGAGGGGCCGAATGCCGTCCCGCCCCGGTCGGACGACTTCGGGTCGGGGCATCCCGGCGGCGCGCAGTTTCTCTACGTCGATGGGAGCGTCCACTTCCTCCCGTCGAGACTCCCGGCGCCGGTCTACCGGGCCCTCGCAACCCGCGCCGGCGGCGAGTCGATCTCCGAGGATGCCTATTGAATCTCAATCTTTTCGGAGTAACCACGAAATTCAGGTGTGACCTACGCACGTTGAACAGCCGGGCATTTGAGCCACTCGGCCAGGGTCCACACCTGATCCGCCAACTACGCCGGCATGGTTGGCGTCCGAGCTTCGTCCCCCTTTTCCTTGAGGGTTCTCGCCGACCAGCAGAAGTGGTAACAGTACTGGCTGAAAGAAGGTCGCCGCTCGATGGGGCCACCAGTTCTTCGAAAAGCGATACGTCTTCCGCGCGTTGCGGGTGCGGTCCGTTCCGTTGTGCCGTTCCACGAACGCCGTGTTGACGGTCCGGCTCACCGCCGAGGCGGCCAGGGCGGCTTCCCAGGCACCAGACTCGCGAGAGGTAGGCCATGGGGCCGAGGCGCGTGCTCCAAACAGAAGTGGGGATGGCGCCTGGACGATACTACAATTCTAGACACCGCCCGACCTTTTTCAACTTCCCTGGTGCACAACTTACCGACGACGGTGACTGAAATTGGCCGACGGTTTACGTTCTTTCAAGGGGTCCCAGTCAGATCGTCAGGCCGGATTTCGTCGATGCAACCGTCCAATTGGTCAACGCTCAGGCTTCGGTTATTCGCGGTCTCGTCTCGGGGCCCCACGCGAAATACGTAGATCGTGCTACCGACACGAGCGATGGCATTTTCCGGTCGTAGCAAGGGTGAACGGAAGATGCCGACGGCGCATGCCCCCGTACCCCCGTCGATGTGGCAGGGGAGCCCGTGCAGTCCGTTCGAACTGACGGCAAGGTAGAAGGACTCGCCGAGACCCTCGGGGAGGTCGTGCGAGTGGCGAAACATAGACGCAGGCGGAAGGTGGGTTTCGAGTCCGATCTCCGATGGTATCATCGGCCCGTAGAACGCGACGGCTAGTGGCTTCATTCGCGGGTGGGCGTCAGACCACCGCTTCAGCCGGAGAAGATCTTGGCCCCAGTCATAGTTACTCCCGAGGAACATGCGCTGGGCCCCTTCGGTGCCGCC
>DAHZZC010000029.1 GCA_027435495.1 Planctomycetales bacterium | reverse complement strand
GTGACCTCGACGATCAGGTTGAGCGGATCGGCCCCGCCTCCGTCGCGGATCCGGATGAGGAAGTCGGGGTAATACTGGTGTTCGACGCCGTTGAGCGTGTAGGGGATTGTGAACCCGAGGCTCTGATTCTTGACGTAGGCGACGACCTCGCCCATGTCTTCGAGTTCCTGCGCGAGCTTGGCCTCCCAACCACTGTCGATCACGACGTGGGAGACGTGGGACCGATCGGCCCTGGTCTTCCAGGTCGCCTTGATGGTGTGGAAATCGACGTAGCGGGTCGTGCCGACGGTCTCGTAAGGGCGCAGGATCGGCTTGAGGGTCGGCTCCCCCGCGGTCGATGCCACGATCGAGCGATAGAGGCGGTCGGCGGCCTCATGGGCGAACCGGATGAAGAGCAGGAGTTGCGGGAAGGTCCCGCCCTTGCAGTTCAGGCACTCGGCCGGCCAGCGTTTCGTGATCCCGAGGAGTTGCGGGAAGAGCCAGGGCTTATCGTTGCCGGAGTCGTCCCGGAAGTATTTTTCGAGGGTCAGCCTGGCCAGAAGGAAGGCGACCTCGTTGAGCCGGCGGTCCTTCAGCTCATCGAGCGTATCGAACCGGCCTTCGCCGATGATCCCGCCGAGTTCGGTCCTGGTCGGGATGTCGGCATTGGTCAGGTTGAGCACCGAGTCGGCCGAGAACCGAACGTTGAGCCGCTCGCCCGGCAGTTCGTAGCGGTAGCCGACCAGGCGGGGCCATGTGATCTCGCGGTCGATCCGGTCGGCCAGCGCCCGGATCCGGGTCGGGGTCGGGCCCGGCTTCGGAGGCGTTGCGGCCCCGGAGCAGGGGAGGAATGAGAAGGGCACGCCGTAGACGTCGGCATACTCGGGCTCGAAGAGCCCTTCGTCGTTCGCGGCGTAGCTCATCCGGCGCAGGGCCCGGCCGACAACCTGTTCGCAGAGCAGTTGGGTCCCGAACGCCCGGATCCCGAGGACATGGGTGACGGTGTTCGCGTCCCATCCCTCGGTCAGCATCGAGACGCTGACGACGCAACGGACATGCTCCCCAAGCTTGCCGGGCTTGCCGACCGTGTTCATGACCTCGCGAAGCAGGTCTTCATCGGTCAGGCTCTCGGCGTCCCGGCCGGGGAACCGGGCTCGATACTCGGCCTTGAACTCCTCGATCTCGAGCCCGGCGATCTGCTTGAACTCCGGGCTCATCCCCTCGCCCGATTCGAGTTGCTCGCTGTCGATGAGGATCGTGAGCGGCCGGGCCTTCCATCGCCCGTCCTCGACGTTGTTGAACAGGGCCAGTTGACCCGGGACGAGCACCTTCGACCCGTCGGGCAGGGTCCGTTCCCACCCGGCGACGTAGTCGAAGACGAGCTTGGAGACGTTCGTATTGTTGCAGACGACGATGAAGACGGGCGGGGTCTGATTCCCCATGCCATCGGCCTGGCCTTGCTCCCAGAGCCGATAGCGGGCCTCGTAGTTGCCATAGAGGCTATGGAGGGCGCCTTGCAGCTCGACCGGGAGCCTGGGCTCGCCCCCGAGGGCCTCGGTCTTCCGCCCCTTGCGGGGCAGGGCCTCGCGGATGCGGGGCCAGAGTTGCCGATAGGTCGGATGATCTCCGAGCATCGAGTCATCGGCCACCGGGACCCGGGGAATCTTCACGATCCCCGATTCGATGGCGTCGATGAGGGAGAAATCCGAGACGACCCACGGGAAGAGCAGTCCTTCGCCGATCCGTTTTCCGTCCGACGTGATCTTCGAGTAACCCGATCCCTTGAGGAAGAATGGTGTCGCGGACAGGTCATAGATAGCCCGGATGCCGAGTTTGTCTCGGACCGCTTCAAGACCAGAAATCCAGACCCGGGCTTCCTCGTTCCGCTTCTCGGCTTCGAGGCGCTCCTCGCCCTTGAGGGCCTCGGCCTCGCCGTCGGGCCGGCGCCGGTAGCAATGGTGGGCTTCATCGTTGAGGACGATAACGTTTCGCTTGTTGCCCAGCTCGCGACAGACCCGGTTGACGACCTGCGCCGGGGTCTCGACGAAATCGGCCCCGAGGATTTCCCTGGTCAGCTTGTTGGCCTCGATGAGTTTGCGTGGCCGGAAGGCGTGGAAGTTGGCGATCAGGATCTTCGCCCGGCCGAGTTGTCCGGCCAGTTCGGGCGGGACCAGGTCGCGGAGACGGTGGTAGCTCTCGGCGTCGTTGGGCAGGAGGACCCGGAGCCGGTCCCGAATCGTGATCCCCGGGGTGACGACCAGGAACGTGTCGGAGAAGCGTCGGTCCTTCGGGTCGCCGATCTTGTTGAGGGCCTGCCAGGCGATGAGCATCGCCATGACGACGGTCTTCCCCGATCCGGTCGCCATCTTCATGGCGATCCGGTTGAGCCCCGGGTTCGAGGCTTCGTTGGCGTCCCGGAGCCAGTTCTCGATCCAGTTGTCCCCGACGCGCCGGGCGGACTCGGTGAGATAGATGAGGGTTTCGAGGGCCTCGACCTGACAGAAGAAGAGCTTGTTCTCGCGGGCCGGGTCGGTCCAGTGCTGCAAGAGCTTGCGGGTAACCGGGGTGATCCCCTGATAGCCGCCTTCCCGCCAGAGCTTGAGCCGCTCGCGGATGCGGTTGACCTGATCGTTGGTCTCGATCCGGTCCTGGGTCCAATCCGTATCGAACTGGAGTTGCTTCCCCTTCTTCTTCGGCGGGGGGATCGGGACGAAATACGCGCTGGCCCGGCGGGTCTCGATGATCTCGTTGGTGATCCCCTCATCGCCGAACCGGAAATGCCGGGTGGGCTCACGAAAGGGGGAGTTGAGGATTGGGTTCGCGATGAGGGCGTCGGCCATGCCTTGGACCTATCAGCCTCCCGGGGGATCGGGGTCTCCCGGGCCTTGACGACATCATCGAAGGGGCCGGATCTCATCTCGCTCAGCGGCCACCCCCCCTTCGAGGCGGCCAGGCCCATCGCCACGATACCGGGGCGAACGGCCCCGGGTAACTGGTCCCAGGCGTCGATGACGGTCGCCTGGTCCGGGTCGGTTGGTCGCCGTTCGGTAGCGCGCGAGGAACGAGCAGGGTCGGTCAGAGCCGCAAAGGGCCGGGATGAGGGGGTCAAGTCGCCTCGCCGTAAGTCCTTGCTTTCGTGGGCTCTGGACGGCTCCTGACGGTTCCTGTCGCTAGTGACCGGGCTGGGACTCGAACCCAGGACCAACGGATTAAAAGTCCGTTGCTCTACCGACTGAGCTACCCGGTCGTCGAGATTCTAGATTACGCGGCAGAAGAGGCGGCGTCCAGAGCGGCACGCAAGCAGACGACCCATCGGCGATCCGGCTGAACCGCCTGGTCCGCGCGGGCGCCGGGTGATCTCGCGAATCCCCGACCTATCATACCCGCGCAGGCGCGATCCCGTCGCGGGTCACGAGAAAAGGCCGGGCCGCGCGTGGCCCGCCTCACCCTCCTTGGTCACGTCGGCCTTCACCGCGTGGTGTCGGAGCGTTGGGTCGTGACGGACGTTCCCGCCCTCGTCACGCGGGATCGCCTTGCTCATCAGCTTTGGCCGTTCGTCGGCAAGCAGGTCGGTATCGATGTTGATGGGCATCAGCGAGATCCAGAGTCCCACGTCATCGCGATTGTGGGGCCCGAACCCGCACGACTGGGCCTCGTCCTTCTGGACCTGGTCCCGGCGGCCAGGATACACGAGTCGATAAGCTTCCCCGAGGATGGACGAACGGTTCCCAGTCGACCAGCAATACGAGCATCCCCGATTCATGGAGCGACGAAGGACATACCGAGGGACCTGGGGGCGCGTCGGTCATTGTCCGAGAAGATAGGTCAACAGGGCGATGAACAGCGGGATTGCCAGCGAGAGGATGACGAGGAGTTCGAAGACGACCGACTTTCGCGAGAGCAACTCGTGCGAGGAGGGGACGACTTCACTCTCCTCGAAGGGATCTTCGAGGTCGGGCTCGTCGCCCGGCCACGACCAGTCCTGCGCGAGGATGACGCGGGCGTCGGCGAGGTGCTGGGGGGGAACCTGGAGCTTGACGCCCCCGACCGCGACGCGATACATCGCGGGTGCCCCCATCCGCTCGCCTTCGAGGAAGGTCGGGATGCCCTCGGCGTCGAGGCGAATGCGAGCGGCGGAGGCCGAGAGGCTATCGGGGAACTGCTTGACCGTGACCCAGGCGACCCTTGCATCGTGGGGGACGAATGACCACGAGGCAGGCTCATCGGCCGACAGCTCGACGTCGTGCTTGGGGCAAGGCTCGCCGACCCGTCGGCGGACCCTCGCCTCGCAAATCGGACAGTATCCCTGCCTCGCGAGCGTTGCCCCGCAGAAGTCGCAGAGCGGGCGTTCGGAACCATCCCTGGCAGCCCTCCCGCAGTCGGGGCAGAACCGGGGAGACTCTCCGATGCTGGGAATCCTGGGTTGGCTCATGTCCTCGATTTTACCAGTCCGGTCGGACCGCCGTCATCGGGTCCGCAGCTCCACGACATGAATGCTGCCGGTCCGGGTCGCGACGGCAATCAGGTGGCGAGTTGGTGAATAGGCGAGGCCGGTCGGTCGGGTTCGGCCCAGGTTGAATGGCCCGAGAAGTGGGAATCGGCCGACCTCGTGCTGCGGTCTTGTTTGAAGGATCTCCAGCGACGAATCGGAGGCTCGCGAGGTTACGACGTAATCCGGATGCGGGAGATGCCCCGTTTCGGCCGGCGTGGTGTCGGGCGCCTCGATGGCGATCGTGTCGCCGTCGGAGCCGGCCGGCATCATGATCCAGTCGGAATCCCTGGCCGACGAAACATAGGGCGCCCCGGTGGTCACGGGAGAGGTCCGGCCGACCACCACCGGCAACGATGGATTCGAGACGTCCACGGCGACCGTGCGCCGCGATTTCGCCAGGAAGACCGCCGCATATCTCGATGACGCCGAGACGGTCAGTCGCTCGGGATCGTCGTTGGCCTCGAACGAGACCTTCCCGATCGATCGGCCGATGGCCGACTCGGCGTCGACCTCCAGCACTTCGAGCGCTCCGAGCGGCTTGGCCGGATCGCCCTCAGATCGGCCCGAGTAGAGCACGAAGAGCCGGCGCCCGTCGGTTGACGCGGCCAGATCGTCGGGGTAGAAGCCGGTCACCTGTCGGGAACCGACGCGATGCCCCTCGCGGTCGAAGACCTCCCACCAGCCCGGCTGAAGGTGCTTCGCGTCGCCAGGAGGGCGCTGGAGGACGACGAACCGGGAGCCCAGCACCGCGACGCCCACCGGCCGCCCCTCCAGTTCCGCTTCGCCGACCGGCTCGAGATGGTTCTTCGCGTTCAGTCGATAAATCAGGAGCCGGTTGTATCGCGGGCAGATGCCGGCGAGGAGGTCGCCGCCCGGTGCAAACGCAATCCGGTCGACCCGCTGCTGGCCGGTGGCGAGGCGATCGGTTTCGCGGAGCGACCACGGACCGGCGTCGGCCTCGATCGTGCGTGAGGCGTTGTGGACCAGCCAGGTTCCTCCGAGCATTCCGAGCGTGAGCACGGTGAGCCCGATGACGACGATGATGCCGATGCGACCCGGACGGCCCGAGGGCTTGGGGCCATCGCCGTTGGGTTCCTTCGATCGACCGAAGTTCACGCGATTCTCCGTCCCTTGCCGGAGGCGGGCGATGTTGGATCGGTGGCGCACCACCATCAGGCCCACAACGGCGACCGTGAAGAGAGTCATGGCAATATGCTCGCGACGGATCGGATTGGGGGTCCGGACGAAATGCGCCACTGCAAAGCCGGCGGCACCCAGGAGCGACCCCAGCGAGACGTAGCGCGTGCCCAGCACCACGAGGACGAAGACCAGGACCGCCAGAGCGCAGGAGATCGGGTCGAGCGCCAGGACCACGCCCAGGCTCGTCGCAACCCCCTTGCCGCCCCGAAATTTCAAATACACCGGGAACGTATGCCCGAGGATCGCCGCCAGGCCGACCAGAACCGCAAGATCCGGCGAGATCTCACCCGAGGGTCCGGCCGTTAGCTTCGGGAGCAGCAATGTCGGCAGGAGTCCCTTCAAAAGATCGAGAATCAGGACAGCCCAGCCGTAGCCACGGCCGAGCACCCGGCCCACGTTCGTGGCGCCGATATTGCCGGAGCCGGCTGCCCGGATGTCGATCCCCTTGAAGGCGCGTGCCACCAGGTAGCCGAACGGTATGGCCCCAATCAGGTAGCCCGCGAGGACGGCCATCGTGTCGGCAATAGCGGCAAAAATCGACATAATTTTACTGGTCCCGTCCGATCCGAAGGGTCTGGGCGGGTCGCTCGTTTAGGAACTGCGACC
>DAHZZC010000028.1 GCA_027435495.1 Planctomycetales bacterium | reverse complement strand
TGCGTAAGGCAATCCTGTCGGCACTGTTCGGCGTGGCGATGATGCTGGGTAGCAGCGACAAGGCCAGCGCCTGCCACAAGACGTGCGTCACTTACACGTGCTACCCCTGCTACTATACTTGTGACTGGGTCTATCCGACTTACTACAACACCTACCGCGTGTGGCACGTCTACCAGACCAATCCCGTGACCGGCGCCGCCGAGATCGTTCAGCGGTACTTCACCAAGGAAGGGGCCGACGCGAACCCGCTGGTCGCCGGCAAGAAGGCCTACGTCGTCGAGTACCTCTATTACGCCGCCTGATCGTCTCACCTCGGCCGTCCCTTCCGTTCGATCTTGACGGCCGCGTGCCCGGCGTCCAGGCGGCGATGCCGGGCCGAGTAGTCCTCGGATAACAGGGGCGCGCGGCGAAACCGTGGCTTGCGGACGAGCCCGGACTGACCCTCGCACGGCGAGGACGGTCCGCGCGCCGCCCTCCCTCACTTCCATAAGGAGCGATCAAAATGTTCGCAATGCGACGGGGCCGCGCCCCGATCCCTACGCTCATCCTCGCGGCGATCCTCGGGATGGACGGTCCGGGTCAATCGTCCGGGCAGGAGGCCAGGAACATGTCGACCCCGATGCCACCGGGGCGAGCCGACCTCGAGCGATTACAGCCGCCCCGACTCGGGATTGTCGTGGGCAACTTCGACAACGGGCGGGTCTGCGGCGTGAGAGTTCTCCGTACCGACCCGTCCTCGCCCGCGGCCTGCGTACGCGTCCGGCGCCATCTCCCGAACGGGGGTTTTGTCTACGGCCCGACGACGTCGCTGATTCCCGGCGATATCCTAACCTGGGTCGTCGAGCGCGGGACCGGCCGCTACTGGCGGATACGGAACCACAATGATCTGGGTCGGGCGATGCGGTCGCTCTCGCCCGGCCAGGAGATCCTGATCAGCGGTTATGACGCCGGGAACCGCTATCGATACTTCGTCGCCCAGGTGAAACTCGAGAGCCCTCGCCAGCCCAACGATCGCACGCCTTTCGAGAAACCGCCCCTGGATGAAACGTTCCCTCAGTCGGCCCCAGCCCCGATGGCACCAGTGCGGCCATCGCCGTCGTCCGACGATCTCCCGAACGTCGATCAGAACGTTCCGCCGGACGAGGAGGCGCCGCCAGCCCCTCCCGTGCCTTCGAGCAACGAGGCCCCGAAGGAGGCTCAGGAAGTTCCCTATCTTTAGGGATCGGGCGGCAAGGGTCCCGGCCGCCCGCGCGATGCAAGCCTCTCATCCATGTCCTGTCGGCTCGACGAGTCCCCGGAGCACCGCCGGGGAGTCGGCCCAGGCTTGCTGGTGGGTCGGCTCCAGCGGCGCGGAGATGTATCGGGTCTCGGAGAGGAAGATCGACAGCGTGGGCCGTTCATCACCGACCCCGATCGATTCCACATAAGCGGTCGGGGTCTCGCCCCCGCGGTAGGAGGCAACGATCAGGGGCTTGCCTTCGGGCTGGTCGAAGGGCTCGTCGGTGAACTCGTCCCAATCATGGCGAAAGTCCCCCGGCTCCTCACGGGTCCAGTCGTGAATGGGCATTATCACGGCGGTCTTCTCCTTTGCCGACGTCATCAGCAGCTACGCGGATCGCCGGCTGGAACCAGCTTCCAAAACCAAGATCAAGCGGCCCATGGCGATGGACGGAACCATGTGCCCTTGTAGGAGGGAGCTCCTGCTCCCGACCCGGACTCCTTCTTTGCCCACGGAATCAGATCCTACGCGGATCGCCGGCTGGAGCCGGCTCCTACAGGGCTGCATCCGCCGCTCGGAGGTGATGGCCCCGCCTCGCGGATCGCCGGCTGGAACCAGCTTCCAAATCCAAGATCAAGCGGCCCAGGGCAATGGACAGGACCATACGCCCTTGTAGGAGGGAGCTCCTGCTCCCGACCCGGACGCAGCTTATTACGGCGACAAAAAAGGATGTCAGGCTGGAATACCTGACCTCCTTGAGCGTCTTCTTTGCCGACGTAATCTCCCTTGAATTCCACACAAGGGTTTCGATGGAACCGATGAGGATCGCGGAGGGCTCTGGCCGCCTGTGATCATGCCATGTTACACCCCGAGGTGTTCCATGAGCCGCTTGCTCGATATCCAGAAGCAGATCGAGGCGCTCGAACCTGCCGAGAAGGCCCAGGTTCTCCAGTCGGTGGTCCAGGACCTGGGCCAATCCTCCCCGGGGATCGAGAGCCGGGCGGGCGTCGGCGGTGGCGCGGCCTGCATCGTCCGAACCCGCATCCCTGTCTGGGTCCTCGAGCCATTCCGGCGGTTGGGCATCAGCGAGGCCGGCCTGCTCCGAAGCTATCCCACCTTGCGAGTGGAAGATCTCGCCAACGCCTGGGCCTAGGTCGATCGCCATCGCGACGAAATCGACATCCAGATCCTCGAGAACGAGCGGGACTGATGGGCAGTCCGCCATCGGAACGATTCCGCCGCGTCAGCTTCCCTCGTGATCCGAGAGGCTGCCGTCAGGGCGGGGCAGGGCACCCCAGCCGAGCTTGGCGCGAAGGGTCCGGTAGAAGCTGTGGCCTGGCAGGCGGACCATCGGGAACGGCGTCCGGCCCCGACGGACCGTAACCCGGTCGCCCGATCGCAGCGGAACCTGCACCTGCCCGTCGATCACCAGCATGGTCGATACCCGTTCGCCCCGCACCGTCGCCTCGTAGACCTTGTGGGCGCTGTCGACCAGCGGGCGCTGGGTCAGCGTGTGCGGACAGATCGGCGTCACCACGAACATGTGCGCGTTCGGCGGCAGGATCGGGCCGCCCGCCGAGAGACTGTGCGCCGTCGAGCCGACCGGCGTGGCCAGGATCAGGCCGTCCACTCGGTAGGTCATCACGCTCTCGCCGTCGATCGAGAGCCCAATCTCCACCAGGTGAAACATCGGCGCTGCCCGGATCACCGCGTCGTTCAGGCCGCGAAACGCCCGGGTCGGCCCCTGGCGGGGCGTCAGCGTGCATTCGAACGCCATCAGGTTTTCAATCGTGTACTGCCGGGCCGCCAGGTCGGCCATCCGTTGGGTGAACTCCGCCGGAGTCAGATCGGCCAGAAAGCCGAGCCGGCCGAGGTTCACACCCAGGACCGGCGTCGGACGGTCCTCCATCCGACGCGCCGTGTGCAGGACCGTCCCATCGCCGCCGAGAACCACCGCGACGTCGGCCGGCAGGTCGACCAACCGGGAGTCGGCCGAGAGATCGACGCCGGAAAGTTCCAGGCCGGGCGTCTCCTTGATCGCGACGCCGAGCGCATCAGCGACCGCGTGGACCGATCGCTTTGTCCCATTCCCCAGGAGCGCCAGGCGCATCAGGCCGGGATGGGGCACTGGCGATGGGCCCGCCGAGGTTTCGGCCGTGGTCTCGGGCGCTCCCATCCGTCTCCCCGATCGATCAGTGGACGCCCGCCGCCGAGTTCCCGATCATCGCGGTTGGGGTCGAGCCATTGCCATTGCCGCTACCATTGCCCGCGATTCCCTTCGACGATTCACCGATCGAAAGGCCGACGGTCCGGGCGAGTTCCATCGCCACGCGGGCGATTCCCTCGACATCCAGCCCGACCTCGGCGAGTTGCTCGTCACGCTCGGCGTGCATCACGTAGCGATCCGGGAGCCCCAGGCGGCGAATGTGTGAGGTCGGCAGTCCGGCATCGTTGGCCGCCTCGAGCACGGCCGAACCGAAGCCGCCTGGCAGGCAACCCTCTTCCACCGTCAGCACGAAGCCGCATTCCTCGATGGACTTCAGGATCGTCTCGCGGTCGAGCGGCTTGATGAACCGGGCGTTGATCACACCGACCCGGAGGCCGTACAGGCTCTTGAGCCGCTCGGCGACGCGGAGGCAGGTCCCCACCATCCCGCCGCAGGCGATCAGCATCCCGTCGGTCTCCCAGTCGAGGATCTCGGCCTGGCCAAGCTCCACCGGCTGGACATCGCGCTCGATGATGTCGAGCTTGGCGCGGGGATATCGCATCGCGACGGGACCGTTGTGCCCGAAGGCGAAGGCGAACATGGGCCCGATGTCGCTCTCGTCGCCAGGAGCGATCACCGTCATGTTGGGGAATACACGCATATAAGCCAGATCATACGATCCGTGGTGGGTCGGGCCATCGGCGCCGACCAGCCCGGCACGGTCGAGGCAGAAGACCACCGGCAAGTTCTGAAGCGCGACCTCCTGGAAGATCTGATCGTAGGAGCGCTGGAGGAACGTGCTGTAGATGTCGACCACCGGCCGGGCGCCCGCCTTCGCCATCCCGCCGGCAAAGGCCACCGCGTGGCTCTCGCAAATGCCGACGTCGAAGAACTGCGAGGGGAAGTCCTCCCGGATGCGATGGAGCTTGTTCCCCTCGCACATCGCGGCGGTGATCACGGCGACCTTCGAGTCGCGTGAGCAGGCGTCATAAAGGGCGTCGCTGACGGCGTCGGTGTAGGTTCGGCTCGTCGAGGTCTTGAGCGGAACGATGCCGTCGCCCGCCTTCTGGAAAGGAGCCGGGGCGTGATACTTGACCGGATCCTTGACGGCCGGCTCGAAGCCGTGCCCCTTGTTCGTCAGGACATGGAGCAGGACGGGCCC
This sequence comes from Planctomycetales bacterium, assembly GCA_027435495.1. Taxonomy (GTDB): domain Bacteria; phylum Planctomycetota; class Planctomycetia; order Isosphaerales; family Isosphaeraceae; genus JAKAUH01. The sequence continues at coordinate 2,798 of DAHZZC010000028.1, read as the reverse complement.
GTCCATATCCTTGACCCGTTCGAGATAGGTGCGTAGCGTCTTGATGTCGTGACCGTCGATCGGGCCCAGGTAAACCAGTCCCATCTCCTCGAAGAGCATCCCGTGATGGAGCGACGCCTTGATCCCATCCTTGAACTGCTGCAAGAGCCGCTCGGCGTGCTCGCCGACAAGCGGGATGTTGGGCAGGAGCCACTTCACCCGACGATTCCAGTCGTTGTACGTGCTGGACATCCGGGCACGATCGAGATACTCCGCCACGCCGCCGACGCGGGGGCAAATCGACATCTTGTTGTCATTCAGAATGACGAGCATCTTCTGCTTCAGCCCGCCGGCGTGATTGAACGCCTCGAAGACGATGCCCGAGGGCAAGGCCCCGTCGCCGATCACCGCGACCGAGTGCCGCTGCGGCTCGCCGACCAGGTCGTCGCCCGCCTTCAGCCCCAGGGCCGTCGACGGAGCGCATCCGGCGTGGCCCGTCATGAAGAGGTCATACGGGCTCTCGGCCGGGTTGGGGTAGCCCATCAGGCCCCCCTTCGTCCGGATGGTCTTGAGCTGAGCGGCGCGGCCGGTGATGAGCTTGTGCGGGTAGATCTGGTGCCCGGTGTCCCAGATGAGCCGGTCCTGGGTGAAGTCGAAGGTCAGGTGCAGCGCCAGGCAGAGCTCGACCACGCCGAGGTTGCTGGCAAAGTGCGCCGATCGGCGGCCGACGACATCGATCAACTCGGATCGCATCTCGGCGGCGAGCTGCTCGAGTTCGGCGTCGGAGAGCCCCTTCAAGTCGGCCGGCGAGTGGACGCCACCGAGCACCGAGTCCGGAAGCTGCATCAACGGTCCCTTTCCAAAAGTGCCAGCGCCAGCCCGCGGAGGCCATCGGCGCGGTCGCCGAGCGGCGCCAGGGCCCCGACCGCCTCCTCGGCCAGTTGCCGGGCGCGACGACGACTGCCGTCCACACCCAGGAACCGGGGGTACGTCCATTTGCCCAGCTCGGAATCCTTGCCCACGCGCTTGCCCAGCTTCGCCTCGTCTCCCTGGACGTCGAGCAGGTCGTCCACGATCTGGAAGGCGAGCCCGACGGCCTTGCCGTAGTGGTCGAGGGCCTCGGCCCGGTCGTCGTCGGCTCCGGCGATCGCGGCGCCCATCTGAAGCGGGGCGCGGAGCAAAGCCCCCGTCTTCCGACGGTGGATCGCCTCAAGCTCGGCAAGAGTGCCGTCCTCGGTGCTCCCCTCAGCCTCCAGGTCGGCCATCTGCCCGGCGACCATCCCCAGAGGACCAGCCGCCTCGGCAAGAATCCGGACACACCGCAACGCCGCCAGTGGCGGCTGAACCTCTCGGGCAATCACCTCAAAGGCAAGAGTCAGCAGCCCGTCGCCGGCCAGGATCGCCGTTGCCTCATCGAACGCCTTGTGGCAGGTCGGACGCCCACGCCTCAGGTCGTCGTCGTCCATCGCCGGCAAATCGTCATGAATCAATGAATACGTGTGTATCATTTCCAGTGCACAGGCGGCCGGGATCGCTGCCGACGGGTCGGCCCCACAGGCTTCGGCCGCCATCAGGCAGAGGACCGGCCGGAGCCGCTTGCCGCCGCCGAGCAGGCTATATCGCATGGCCCTGGCCAGCCGGGAGGGACAGACCGCTTCCGGGCCCTCCTCCACATTCGGAAGAAAGGCCGCAAGCGCCTCCTCCACGACCCGACGAGCCCGGTCCAGGTATTCATCCAAACCCCATGACCCGATCACTCGCGTCGCAGAACTCGTCATGGTCCCCGTCGTCATCGTCCTGTACCGCGTGCCGATGGCCGGGCTTCGCCCGTAATCAGTGGCCGTCCCGAGACTTCCGCTCGCCGAGCCCGACAAGCCCAAGCCCCGCCCACTGGTCCTATCGTCGCCGATCGACCGGTCAGGCGGAGTTATTGTGGGCATTCCCCGCGCGATTGTCCACAGAGGACCCGCGTCTCCTTTACAAGATAAAGTGAGTCTAGGGGAGCTGGATAGGCCTCTTCCGGCGTTGGGGTGCAAGCGGGGCGGATCCGAGGGGTTGGACCGGGCCATTGAGGGCCTTCAAAACGGGAGATCGTCGATCTCCGAGGGGCCGCGAACGGGCGGCGGGGCGGCGGACCGGCGCTCACGTGGCTTGCTCCGGGAAGGTCCGGGATCGGCGGCGGTGGCCGTCGCGTCGAACGGCGCCGTCTCGGGGTGTCCCTGGTTGTCCACGGCGGTCAGGAGGGCGACGGATCGTTCGGCCTGGTCGAGGAGGTCGTAGCAGTTGCGGAGCAGCCGAACCCCCTCCTCGTACTTCCCCAGCGCGGCGTTGAGTGAGGGCTCGCCTCGCTCGCGGTCGGCAACGATCCGCTCGATCTGATTCAGGGCGTCCTCGAAGCTGGGCGGCGGCGGTTCGGGCATGATGATCAGGGGCTCCCGTGTCCCGTGGAGTCTCGTGGGGTACAGATTCGGGCAGGCTCTTACCGGCGATCGTCGGCCGGATCGATCGACTCGACACGGCTGGCGATCCGGCCGTGGGCAAGGCGGGTAAGCATCCGGTCGCCGACTCGCAACTCATCGGCAGATCGGATGAGAGATCGGTCGTCGTCGCGTAGAGTGAGACTGTAGCCGCGTGCGAGGACGGCCAGCGGGCTCATCGCTTCGAGACCGGCGGCGAGCCGGGCGAGCCGGACCCGTCGGTCGTGCGCAAGCTGTCGGAGCGCCTGGCGGGCACGGTCGCTGAGGCGATCGAGCCGGGCCCGGGCGTCGACCAGGTGCGACCGGCCGGCCGACCGGAGCCGGTCGGCGAGGTGGTCGAGG
>DAHZZC010000027.1 GCA_027435495.1 Planctomycetales bacterium | reverse complement strand
TCGCCTGAACGGACTTGCAGCGCTCGGGATTGAGAGCAAGCAGGGCGAGGCGGCGCGGGTCCTCACGGGGATCAGCCTACCGCCCCGCCAGAGCATGACCGTACCGGCCAGTGAAGAGGTCGTTCACAAGCTGGGACTCCGGCACGGGATTCGGATCACGGCCCTCGACCTGAGCGGCCTTTGAGCCGCCGGGATCGATCCGAGAATCGAGAGAGGCGGTCGGGGATTCTGGTATCCCCGACCGCCGACCCATCTCATCCGACCCGCCTCATTTCTCCCTTGAGATCGCGACACGCCAGATGGTGTTCGACCCATCGTCCGAGACCAGAAGCGAGCCATCCTTCGCCGTGGTCACGCCGACGGGCCGCCCCCAGACCTGGCCCTCTTTCGTGATGAAGCCAATGAGGAAGTCCTCATACTCACCGGTGGCCTTGCCGTCCTTCATCGGGATGCGGACAACCTTGTAGCCGGTTCGTCGGGCACGATTCCAGGAGCCGTGCTCGGCGGCAAAGGCATCACTTCGGTATTCCTCGGGGAATTGCGTACCGGTGTAGAAGGTCATGCAGAGCGAGGCCGAGTGGGACTGGAGCAGGACATCGGGGACAATGACCCTGTCCTTCAACTTGGGATGTTTCCCCTTGTGACGGGGGTCCTGGTGCGGGCCGATGTAATACCAGGGCCATCCGTAAAAGCCTCCCTCCTCAACGTGAGTGACGTAGTCGGGAACCAGGTGGTCGCCGAGTGCATCGCGCTCGTTGACCGAGGCCCAGAGTCGTCCGGTTCCGGGCTGGATGGCCAGGCCGACCGGGTTGCGAATACCCGAGGCAAAGACCTTCTCGCCGTGGCCCTCTGGGTCGAAGACGAGGATGTCGGCACGTCGATGCTCGAGCTCATTGTCGTCGACGTTGGACTTCGAGCCGACCGAGACGTACATCCGCTTGCTGTCGGGCGAGAAGGCAACGTCGCGGGTCCAGTGGCCGCCACCTCGGAGCATGCTGAAGCCAGGGAGTTTGGCGACGATCGTTTCGGGAGCCGATCGCGCCTTGGTGTCGCCCTCCTGGTAGGCAAAGCGGACGACCGCGTCGGTACTCGCGATGTACACATGGGTCGGCCGAGGACCGGGCGGGTAAAAGGCGATCCCGAACGGGAGCCTCATCCCCTGCGCGAAGACCTCGTTGACCTCCGCCTTGCCGTCACCGTTAGCGTCGCGGAGAACCCGGACGCGCCCGGGGAAGCTCTCCGCCAGGAAGATGTCGCCGTTCGGAGCCGTCGCGATCTTGCGAGGGTTCTGGAGCCCGGTCGCAAACTCGTTCACGGTGAATCCCTGCGGGGCCCGGGGCCAGGCATCCTTCGGCCGGGGGATCATCCGCCTCGGACCGTTATCGACCGATGGCGTCTCGAACGGAGGCGCCAGGTCCTCCACGGTGATCCGACGCCGGACGCCAGGTGCGTCCGTCGTCCAGTCGCCCAGGGCCTCGCGGCCGGTCAGAACCTCGCCCGGCGGCCGGTCCGCCGCAAGGGCCGGAATCAAGGACGCGATTAACCCCGAGAGCACAGGTCCCCGGAGTATTCGGAAAGCATCACATCGCCGCATGGGTGTTTTTCTCTCGATCGATGGTGAGGGAGTCAATGCATTCCACAGATTAATCCGCGTCCCGGTGCGACGCCACCGTCTCGCCTTCCACGCCAACTCTCACGGGACTTGCCGCTTCAGCCCCACTGGGGAGCCACCAACGTGTAACCAGTCCGATCGTCAATCCCTGGACGAGGATCGAGAAGACCACAACCACATATGTCATGGAGACGATCAGCTCCCGATGGGAGGAAGGCATCGCACCGTCGAGATCGCGAAGGGAGAGAGCCAGCGCCACGGAGATCCCGCCCCGGAGACCACCCCAGGTGAGAATCGGGATCAGAGTGGGTTCGAACCGCTCCCAGCGACGGAGAGCCCAGATCGGGACGCCGACCGAGACAAACCTTGCCGCGAGGACAACCCCCACGGCCAGCAAACCCGCGACCAGGTGCCTCCGCGAGAGAGCCACGATCAGAACCTCGACCCCAATCATCACGAAGAGCGCAGCGTTGAGGAATTCGTCGACGACGCCCCAAAACCGGTCGAGGTGCTCGATGGTCGTCTCCGACATCGCAAAGCTCCGGCCGTGGTTGCCAATCAGCAGCCCGGCGATCACCATGGCAATCAGCCCTGAAACATGCAAGTGCTCCGCCACGGAGTAGCCACCAGCGCCACCGAAAGCAGGATCTCGAGGCGGAAGTGGTCGATCGACTTCATCAACAGGTAAACCAGCACGCCAGCCGCGAATCCCAGCAGCGCTCCGCCGACCGCCTCGCGTACGAAGAGCCAGGCGAACGAGGCGAGGCCGCCCCCCTGCTCTCCTGAGGCGATCTCCAGCAGTCCGACGAAGACCGCCACGCCCACTCCGTCGTTGAAGAGCGACTCGCCAGCAATCTGCGTCTCCAGCACCCGAGGTGCCCCGAGCCGCTTCAGCAGCGTGAGAACTGCGATCGGGTCGGTCGGTGAGATCAGGGCTCCGAAGAGCAAGGCGTCGATGGGCCGGATCGGATAGCCGATGGACCGAAGCATCCACCAGGTCAGTGCGCCGACGATCACCGTCGAGATCAGAACACCAAGGGTTGCCAGAACGGCGATCGGGGCGCGATCGATCCGCAGGTCGTTGAGATCGATCTCCATCGCCCCAGCGAAAAGTAGAAAGTCCAGCATTCCATGAAGGAGAGCCCGGTCGAAGCCGACCTGCTCGACCACGACCTGGGCCTCGCGGGCCACGGCTGGGACATAGGCCCCGATACCGAGCAAGGCAAGTGAGAAGGCCAGCGTCAAGGCGAGGAACTCGGCCTTCCGCTCGACCACGAAGCCTGTTACCGGTCCGACTTCCGACCACTTCGCATCCCCGCCTCAGCTTCGACCTTCTCGAAGAAGCCCGCCATCTCCTTCTCGTAAAGCTTCCAGCGGCCGACCGAGCCCCGATAGACCGGCCGACGGACCTGCACCTGGCTCGCCGTCTTGACCGGGCGGCGCGTTCGTTGAAATTCGAGGCAGCCGGGGTGCCAGTCCAGCCCCATCGCCGAGAGCAGACGGCGAGCCGTTCCCTCAATGTCCTCAACGGCTTCCTCGTAGCAGACCTCGTGAACCGCGAAGTCGCCAGGAAGAACGGCCTTCCAGTGATCCATCAGTTCGACATATTCGCCCAGGCGCCGGGCGATCTGGTCCTGGTGATAGCACCAGTACGCCTCAGTGAAGTTCGTAAACCAGCATGAGAGCGCCACGTCGCGAAGGTCGCGGCGACAGTGGATCACCGTGGCCTTCGGGAACATCATCGCGATCAGACCAAGATAGAAGAAGTTCTCCGGCATCTTGCCGATGATTCGGCGGGCCTGGCCGCCGTCGATCTCCATCAACCTGGCCTCGTGCTCCCGGGCCAGTTCGGCGACCATTTCGGTGTCGAGATCGGGGACCAGGTTCACGGCTTCCTCGGCCCTTCCCAATCGGATGGGGATGGAGTCGAAGCTCCGTCGCGTCAGAGGGATCTCGCCTGCTCCGTGGATCTCCGGATGGCTTGCCAGCACCTGCTCGATGAGTGTCGTTCCCGATCGGGGTGGTCCGAGGATGAAGACGGGGCGTTCGGTCTCGATACCAGCGCCGGCGAGCCGCTCGAAGAGCGGCGGGGTGAAGTTCTCGATGAGCCCACGGACGAACCGGGCATGACGTTCCATGTCGTAATTCTGTCCGAGCCGGGCGATTTCCTCTCGGGCCAGTGCGTTGGCCGGCTCGAGGCAGGCGGCGGCCTGGGGATACTCGCCGCGGGCGTCGCGGACCAGGGCCAGGGCGAAGAGGAGATTGCCCTGATCCTGGCCGATCGGCTGGCGTGCCGAGATTCTGCGGACCAGTTCCTCCAGATCGGCGTCGGGGAGGTTTTCCCGGAGGAGCGAGGCGAGCCTGGCCATCGCGGTGTGGTTGGTCGGCTCGATCCGAAGGGTCTCGCGATACTGGGCCTCGGCCTCGTCGAGCTCGCCGATCTCCTCGTGGAGGACTCCCAGGTTGAACCGGGCGGTTGAGAACTCGGGATGGAGGCGGATCGCCGCGGTGTAATGGTCACGGGCCTCATGGTGCCGGTCCGCGAGCTGCAAAATATAACCGAGTGCGTTGTGCGCCACTGGTTCGTTGGGGTTGATCTGAAGGATGCGATCGCAGCACCAGCGGACCTCGTCGTAGAGCCTCAGCGTGCCGGCCGCCTCGGCCAGATAGCGGAGGTACTCCACGGATCGGGGCTCCAGCTCGACCGCCCTTCGGAACCAGGGGAGCGACTCGGGAATCGCCCCGCGACGGACGGAGGCCAGACCGAGGCCCGCGGCGGTCCGGGCTCGAGTCTCGTCGAGCCGGTACGCCTGGAAGTACGAGGCGGTGGCCTCGATCACCCGGCCCATCGCCATGAGGACACCCGCCAGGTTCAGGTGGACCTCGATCAATCCGGGATCGATCGCCGCGGCGGCCTGGCAGTGCGGCAGGGCCTGGTCGGGAAGGCCCATCTCCAGAAGAAGCTCGCCAAGGTTGGTCTGCGCCTGGGCCAGCCGAGGATCCAGCTCGACCGCCCTTCGGAAGTGATTCAGCGCCGCCTCACGGTCGCCCAGCGAACGAACGATCACCCCCCGGTTCACGTGCGAGGCGGCGTCGCCGGGATTCAGATCGAGGCCCTTCGCGAGCGCCTCGGCCGCCTCGACGGGTCGGCCGGCGGCGTGCATTGCCATCCCGAGACTCGCGTGATACGCCGGCTGATCGGGTCGCAAGTCGACGGCGCGCCGGATGCTCTCAATCGCCTCGTTGTGTCGCCCCTCGGCCTGGTGAACCAGCCCCAGTAGACAGAATGCGTCGGCGTCCGACGGGTCGCGCGCCAGCACCGACTCGTAAAGTCGAGCCGCGCCGGGCAGGTCGCCGGCCTGATGGAGATGAAGCCCCTGAGCAATCTCGCCTTGCGGCGTCGGCAGCGTCGTGGACACCGGTCGACCTCCTTGAAGACACGGTGGGTGGTCGCGATTCTCGGGCGGATATCGTAAGATCAGATTGTCATGTTGTCGACGGCGGTTGACCGTCGTGTCCGGAGACCTGAGGGGACCGAGGATTGAGCGAGCCTGCGGCGGATCCGAAGCGCCGCCTGATATTCCTGGGGACGGGGACCTCCACGGGTGTCCCCATGATCGGCTGCGAATGCTCGGTCTGCTCGTCGACCGATCCGCGTAACCAGCGGACCCGGCCGAGCGTCCTGCTCTCCGCGCCCGGCGGCAACCTGCTGATCGA
>DAHZZC010000026.1 GCA_027435495.1 Planctomycetales bacterium | reverse complement strand
CAGGCGGCCCGGTATCGCGTCCCCCGGATCTGCTTCATCAACAAGATGGACCGGATCGGCGCCGAGTTTGACCGCGTCTATCAGGAGATTGAGGAGCGGCTGCTCGAAGCCCACCCGATCCCGGTGCAGATCCCGATCGGCGCCGGGCCGGAGGGGACCATGGGCGAGTTTCAGGGCCTGATCGACCTCATCACGATGCGGGCTCTCTTCTACAAGACGGAAGACCTCGGCTCGACGATCACCGAGGCTGAGATCCCCGACTCCGCCCGCGCTGAGGCCGACCTCTGGCGCGAGAAGATGCTGAATGCCCTCTCCGACAAGGACGAGGCGTTCACCGAGGCATACATGGCCCACCTCGAAGGGGCCGTACTGCCGACCGATCAGATCGTGGCGGCCCTCCGACGCGCCACGCTGACCGGTCAGGCGCACCCGGTGCTTTGCGGGTCGAGCCTGAAGTACGTCGGCGTGCAGCGGTTGCTCGACGCGGTCTCGGCGTATCTGCCGAGCCCGCTCGACAAGCCGCCGGTGATCGGCCACCACCCCAAGAAGGGGAACGAGATCGCCCGGAAGGCCAATCCTGACGAGCCGTTCTGCGGCCTGGTCTTCAAGATCACCAACGACGCTCACGGCGACCTTTCGTTCGTCCGGATCTACTCGGGGCGGCTGAAGTCGGGATCTCGGGTGCTGAATCCGGGCAAGGACAAGAAGGAGAACTGCTCGAGGCTCTACCACATCCGGGCCGACGATCGCGAGCAGATCCAGGAGGCGCCGGCCGGCGACATCGTCGGGATTGTCGGGCTGAAGGACTCGGTCACCGGCGACACGCTCTGCGACGCTCAGAACCCGATCCTGCTCGAACGGATCGAGTTCCCCGAGACGGTCATCAGCATGTCGATCGAGCCGGTGAGCTCGGCCGACAAGGGGAAGCTCGCCGAGACGCTCAACGCGCTCGCCCGCGAGGATCCGACGTTCACCTACCGGTTCAACGAGGAGACCGGCCAGACGCTCATCTCGGGGATGGGCGAGCTGCACATGGAGATTCTCAAGAACCGGATGATCCGAGACTACAAGCTGAAGGTGCATGTTGGCCGGCCGAGGGTCAGTTATCGCGAGACGATCAAGAAGGCGGTCAAGCACATCGAGGGGACCTGCATCCGCCAGACGGGAGGCTCGGGCCTGTATGCGAGGGTGACGATCGACCTGGAACCCGAGACCCAGCCGAAAGGGGCGCCGGTGCTCCGGTTCGTCAACAAGCTCAAGGGGGGAGTAATCCCCTCGGAGTTCCTCGGCGGGATCGAGGCTGGCCTCCGCGAGGAGGCCAAGTCGGGCGGTCGGACGGGCTACCCGCTAGTCGACCTGAAGGTCACGCTCGTCGACGGCGACACGCACGAGGTTGACTCGAACGAGATGGCATTCCGGTTCGCGGCGTCGGACGCGCTCCGGAAAGCCGTGCACGAGGCCGGCGCCGTGCTGCTGGAGCCGATCATGAAGGTCGAGGTCGTCACGCCTGAGGACTACCTGGGGGGCATCACGGCCGACCTCTCCAGCCGACGAGCCCTGATCGACCGGACCAGTACCCGAGGCCGGTTGATGGTGATCGAGGCGCGGGCGCCACTGGAGCAGATGTTCGGCTACTCGTCGGCGGTCCGGAGCCTCAGCCAGGGTCGGGCGAGCTACACGATGGAACCGCTCGAATACGCCGCCGCGCCGGATAGCCTGCTCGAAGCCATCGCAGGTATGTGAATGGAGGATTGGGATAGGGAGCAACCACGAAAATCACGAAAAATCACGAAAAAGAGAAAGACATGCTGGCCTGAGGTAACATACCCGCCCTCGTTCCGTGTTCTTTCATGTCCTTCGTGATTGCTCCCTTTCACTGTTCAGGGTTGGTTTTTGTGGTGGCGCCAGGCCCAGCGGAAGAGGTTGCGGGCGTCGGGGTATCGGCTGTCGGGGGAGTTGGAGCCGCCGAGGACCACCACGATCAGGCGGTCATCTCCCCGATGTCCGCTCGCAACCAGGCAGGTCCCGGCCGCAGTGGTTGTCCCCGTCTTCACGCCATCGAAGCCCTCGATGTCGAGCAGGTGGTTCGTGTTCTTCCAGGTGATCGGGCGCGAATGGCCCCTGGTGTCGACCGCCTCGCCGATGTGCTCGCGGGTAGAAACGATTCGTGCAAAGTTCGGGTCGCGCAGGGCAACGCTCGCCAGCTTCGCGAGGTCTCGGGCGCTTGATCGATGCGTGGGGGCGGGGAGGCCGTTGGGGTTTTCGAAGTGGGTCTCGCGCAGGCTCAACTCGGCGGCGACCCGGTTCATCTCGGCGAGGAATCGGCGCAGCGGATCCTTCTCATCAGGATCGTCGGCGGGCGGGTCGAGCCGGGCGCCGAAATGCTCGGCGAAGGCGACCGCGGCGTCATTCCCCGAGGGGAGCAGCAGGCCGTAGAGAAGCTCGCGGACCGGAAGTCGCTCGCCTTCCTTCACCCTGGCGCTGGAGCCGTCCGTCTCGTCGGCCCGCTTCGAGAACGTCACCATCTCATCGGCAGCCCTCGGATTCCTGGCGATCTGACGGACCACGATCAACCCGGTCATGATCTTGGTCGTACTGGCCGGCTCGAGCGCCTCGGCCTCGCGATGCCCCCAGAGGAGGGCGCCGGTTTTGCCGTCGGCGATGGCCCAGGCCTTGACCGTCGTGAACGGCGGCCCGTCGAGCGGGTCGGGCGGCTCCTTCGACTGAGCTCGGCAGGTGGGCAGGGAAAAGACAGAGAACGCAAACGCGAACGCCAGTGCGACCCGCGGCGGCAAAGCGGCTCGGGGAAGTTTTCGCCTCATGGAACGATCCCGGGGTGTTCTGGATACCGGCCGATCCATGTCAATGAAGGCCGGGGAGATCGGGCGCGGCGAGCGAAACCAGGAAGGATTGTAACAGGGACTGCTCGCGGGACGAGAGCTGGCGATATCGGGAGGCCGACGTCTCCGCCTCGCCGCCGTGCATCCGGATGGCCTCGTCGAGGTTGCCGGCGCGGCCGTCATGAAGATACGGCGACGAGTCGCGGAGGCCCCAAAGTGGGGGCGTCCGCCATTCGTCGGTTGAAGCAGGGTGGGTGGATCGGCCTGGGCCTGCGGCCTGGATCACCTTTGCCGCCGGTTTTTCGTCGGCCAGCAGGGCCCCGTAGATGGAGGTGTCGGCGAGGTCGGGGGCCATTGCATGCAGAAGGAGGTCTGAGTAAAGCCCCTCGACGCCGCCCAGTCGCTCAAGGTGGCACTCGGCGCAGCCGGTCGATCGGAAGAGCATTCGACCGGCCTTGCGGGCGGATTCCTCGCGGGCGCGGCCGGGCGGGTTGACCTCGGGCCTCGGCAGAGCGCGGACGAACACGACGAGGTCATCGCACTCGGAGAGGGACATGTCGAGCCCAGGCGCCTTCAGCGGAGGGACGCGAGGATCGGCCGCCTGAGACTTCCCGGGGACTTCCAGACCCATCTCCACGGCCGCTGCCGATACGACGAAGTCGCGCAAGGTCGCCGTTTGAGCCTTCCAGCCGAACCGGCCGATCCGGCCGTCGGACAACCGGCTGACCCGGCCGTTGACCTTCGACCAGCCCGGGTGCCGACGTCGGGCGGCGGCCTCGATCGCCGGGTCGGGGATGGCGTCGATCAGGCCAAGGCCGAAGAGCGGCGTCGGGTTCCGCTGGGAGACACGGACGCTGAGATTCCCGTGCGGCCCAAGGACCCAGTCGCGCCAGACCCGGTAATCGGCGTCGTTACCGTATCGGTGCAGGACAACGCTGGGAGCCTCACGGAACCCCGGATGAATCCGGACCAGCTCTCCGAAATTCGGCGCGGCAGACCGGGGTCGTCGGCCACCGCCCACGATGGTGGCGCCGGTCGGGTCGCCGAATCGGTACTCAAAGCCATCGGGACCGTAGTTGAACGAGAAGGCATAGGAAAACGCGGGGGCGCCTGGAGAAACCGGCCCGGCAGGGGCCGGCGAGATGAGCTCGATGTTGACGCCGGCCGATCCACCACCTCCGCCGGTCGGTCCCTGATGGTGGCATCCCAGGCACGATCGATCGTTGTACACCGGACCAAGGCCGTCGCCGCCGTGGCTCCGACGGTCCTTCGGAACCCACTCACGGAGGAAGAGCTCGCGACCCTTCGCGATCGATCGGGGATCGGCGGGCTTCGGTTGCTCGGCAGCGATCGCGAGGATGGCGTCTTCCGACAGCATGAGCCCAACGACCGTGAACCCGATCCTCCGTACCATGCTTTTGAACGTCAGGCGCATGATGCTGGCTCCATCGATCCTCGCCGAAGGGGGATCTCGGCCCCGAACGACGATTGTACTCTCGCAGTCCCAAACGAGAATAAGAGGCCGCCTGCTGGAGATGCGCAGCGCCTCACTGATGGAATCCTGGACGTGTCGGGCGGCTCGCGAATTCGATCCTACCCATTCATGCCAAAGCAGCACCCGAAATATACCGAACCCGGTGAAGAGATCGCCGAGAATAGCCCTGGGTCCGATGCTGGTCCTCCTCGCGGAGGCAAAAGGGTCGTGCGAAGGGGGACGAGCACCCGGTCGAGGACGCCCGGAGCCAGTCCCCGTGGACCCGCGCGTTGTGAAAAGGAAACGGCCCTGGGTCCGAAGTCCGAAGGGGTGCCCCATTCGAAGTTGGCCGCTACGCCGCCGTTGACCAGTAGGTGTCCCAGTCTTCGGTATGGCCGAGGCTGATCAGTTCGACGATCGGGCCGATGTGGGCGGTCTTCCATCGCGCGCCGGTCTGCTTGATGCGACGGCCGACGAGTTGTTTGATCGCCCCTTCGATC
>DAHZZC010000025.1 GCA_027435495.1 Planctomycetales bacterium | reverse complement strand
CTGGGTCGCCGAGCAGGTCCTGGCCCGCGAGGCGATGATGAGCACCGCGATCGGGCGGGGCATCGCCGTCCCCCACGCCCGGCCAGTCAACGTCCGCGAGCCGATCGTCGTCGCCGGACTCTTCCGCACCGGCCTCGACTTCGACGCCCCCGACGCCGAGCCCGTCCACCTGGTTTTCCTCGTCCTCACACCCCCCGCCGACGCTGGCGCCCAGCTCCAGATCCTCGCCTCGATCGCCCGGATGACCCACGATCCCCACGTCCGTGACCAGGCCCTGAACGCCAGGACGCCCACCGAACTACTCGCCGCCCTCCGGATCTCCGACGTCCTCCATCGCCCGCCCGACCCTCGCCGCCCGAGTGTCCCCGTCACCGAAGCCGACCCCATCGCCTGACGGCCAGGCCACCTCCTACTGCCATATTGGCATACAAGATGGTCGGCCTGCCAAACGACTGCCATATTGACACAGAATCGCATGGCAGTCTTTTCGGCTTAAAACCTCAAGTCTTTTGTAGTCAATCAGTAAGCACAATATTTTCTGTATGGCACGCGCCTTGCATTTTCTCTCGAACGAAGGAAGCAGTCGGGCCGGCGACGCACGGGCCGACGACGCACGGGCCGACGACCGGCGGAGGCTTCCGGAGACGAATTGGAGAACTTTCCTTTCAATCGTGGCCCGTGGGCTTTTGGGAGGAGAAGGACTGATGGTGCCTGCCATTCGCAACAACGTGACGATGACTCAGTGTGCCTCTCCGATGAATCGGCTGGAGGGGCTGTTCGACCGACTCTTCGACGATGCGGCCTTCGGCCTGGCGCCCCGCGCCGCCGGTGCCTCGGCGCCGATCTCGCTCTGGCACGACGAGGACCGGATCTACGTCGAGGCCGACCTCCCCGGCATGGCGGAGGAGGACGTCGAGGTGACGGTCCACAAGGGCGTTCTCTATATCCGGGGCGAGCGCAAGCCCGAGGCCGACCGGAAGTACCTCTACGACGGCCGAAACTGGGGACGATTCGAGCGGGCGATCCGGCTCCCCGACGAGATCGACGCGGCCCACGTCGAGGCCGAGCTGAGCCGGGGCGTCCTCCGGCTGACCCTGCCGAGGAGCGCCGAGGCGAAGCCCCGGAAGATCGCGCTGAAGTCGAGCGGATCGGCCTGAGAATGGCCCCGGCGCGTCGCGGTCGGGAGGACTCCGGCGCGTCCGTCGGGCGTCCCGATATCCGCCCCATCCCCACCCCGACTCCCCATCCGAATCCGAGGAGACCGACGCGATGTCCGTCGAACGCTGGGATCCGTTCCGCGAGGCGGTGAGCCTCAGCGATGCGATGAACGCCCTTTTCCGCGAGAGTTTCATCCGGCCGTCGAGCGTGCCAGGTCAGCCGGGCGCCCCCGGGTTGTTGCCGCTCGACGTCGTCGAGGATGAGAATGCGTTCGTGGTGAAGGCGTCGCTGCCGGGCGTGAAGCCCGACGACGTGCAGATCACCGTCCACGGCGACACCCTGACCATCCAGGGCGAGTCGCGGGCGGACGAGGAGAAGAAGAGCGAGCGGTGGCACCTCCGCGAGCGCCGGACCGGCCAGTTCCGCCGGACGCTCTCGCTGGCGACGCCCGTCGACTCCGACAAGGCCCAGGCAAGCTTCGAGCACGGGGTTTTGACACTCACGCTCCCCAAGTCGGAACAGGCCAGGCCGCGGCAGATCAAGATCGGCCGCTGATTGTTCTTTGGTCCTTGAATCCCTGGCACGCTGCCGCGGGGCTCAGAGCCGCATCGACCTGGCGAGGGATCGCCGTTGAGGTCATCCCGCGGACGTCGCGCCCGAGGATGAGCCTGGAGGAAGGGACCACGAAAGGCACGAAAGAGGACTCTGGCGGAAGTCTGGGAAGTCCCTGAGCGATCCCGCGCCAGGGCTTCCCTCGACCATGCCACAGTCTTCATTCGTGCTTTTCGTGTTCTCTCCCCAGCGTGCGTGACCGGAGTTCCGCGCGTGGCCGCCCTTCTGGGTCGATACGTTCGGCATGACTTGCTCCTTCCCTTCGCCAGATCTCGTCTTTACCATCCCGACCGGGGATGAAATTGCAACGGTCGTGCCGCCGGTGGGCCCGCGACGTGCAAGGAATGGGGGGCAGGGGAGGGACTTACATGATCTGGCAAGAGATCATCGGATGGGGGAGCGGGCTGATCCTGCTCCCCACCTTCGGCGTCCAGACGTATCGACAGTGGCACGAGCGCCATAAGCACGTCGGCGCGACGTCGCTCTGGTTCTTCGTGCTGGCGTTCGTCGGGACGCTCGGGCAGCTCGTCTACAGCACGATGGTCCACAACCTGGTCTACATCGCGCTCAACGGCTGCCTGGTCGTGAACAACGCGATCGGCCTGGGAATCGCCATCCATCGGGCACGGATCGCTGGCGATCGGTCGGACGATGCGGACGACGACTGAGCATCCCAGATATCCAGGACCTCCCGCTCAGGATTGGCGATGCTCCGGCCCAGTCAGACCAGTTCGGTAGGGCGCCGATGACGGTGAGGGCGTCACGACCAGGTCTGGCCCAGAAGGCGGACGCCCAAGCCGTCGGGGCAAAACCGGGGTCTACCGCAGCCAGAGGCCAATGCCGACGAGGAATGGGACGGCCGCGATACCCAGGATGGCCGCCGACAGCGAGACCACCCGGCGCCGCGTCCAGACGATCGGAGGGTTGCTTGCGAGCCGCCGCCAAAGGGTGGCCCAAAGAATCATGGCGACGATGCAGACGAGCACGGGGAAGAATTCCATGGCTGGCCTCGAACCTCGGAAAGAGTGTTGGTGGACGAACGGTTCCGGTAGTCGTTCGTCGCCGGGGTGAAATTCTTCGATTTGTTCGTCTCACCGGGAATCGGCTTGCGCATGGGCAAGCCCTCAAGAAGCCCTTGCCCTTCTCAGAGTTGGGAAGGCTCCTCCTCCGCAGAGGCCGGAACTCGTCGCCCGATCCCCAGCGCCACGATGATGAGCGCCGAGACGATCATTGAGGCGGCCAGATACCAGATCCCGTATCGATACTGCTTCGTCACCTGCTTGACCACGCCGAGGACCGTCGGGCCGACCATCCCGCCGAGGTTGCCGAACGAGTTGATCAGTCCGATCGAAGCCGCCGCCGCCGACTCGGTCATCAGGAGGCTCGGCAGTGCCCAGAACGCCGGCAGGTACGCCTTGGTCCCCACCATCGCCAGCGTGAAGAGCGAGATCGTCAGCCAGAGTGTTCCCTGGCTTTCCGGGATCATCGCCAACACCAGGGCACCCAGGATGATCGGCCCCGCCGCGTGCCATCTCCGCTCGTGGTTGCGGTCGGAGCTCCACCCGACCAGAAGCTGGCTCACCAGCGAGCCGATCGGCGGGATGATGATCAGGTAGGCCACCTGCTTCACGTCGAGCGAGTACCAGTCGCGGACGATCGAGGCCATGTACATCTCGACGCCGTAATTGCCCGTCACCACGAAGAAGTACGCGGCGGCAAGAGCCAGCACCTTCGGATGAGTCAGGCCCTGGAGGATCGTCATGTGCCCGTCAGGCGACTCTCGGGGCGGAGGCGTCCCGTCGGCGATCGCGGCGGCGTGGCGGGCGGCGGCGCCTCGGGCGGCGGCGGCACGTTGCTCGGCCTTCTCGCGGGCGAGCGTCGACTCCAGCGCCTCGCGCTCCTCGTCGGTCAGCCACTTCGCCTGCGAGGGCCGGTCGGTCAGGTAGATCAGCGTCAGCACCCCCAGCACGATCGCCGGAATCCCCCAGAAGATGAACGCCCATTGCCAGCCGACCATCCCCATCAGCTTCGGGTTCCCGTTCTGGCCGATCGCCATGATCGCCTGCGAGATCGGCGGGCTCACCACCTGCGCGATCGGCGTTCCGATGAAGAACCAGGCCAGCGCCTTGGTCCGGTCTCGGCGGGGGAACCAGTGTGTCAGGTAGACGATCACCCCCGGATAAAATCCCGCCTCGGCCAGACCCAGCAGGAACCGGACCGAGAAGAATTGCAGGACCAGGTCGCTCCCCGGGCTCCGGAGCGACTCCGCGGCCGAGCCCGCCCACTCCGAGGTGCTGCCAAGGCCCCAGTTCGCAATCGGGTCCAGCCCCGACGCCAGGAAGTGGACCCCCCACGTCGCCATCGGCGTGATCACCGGAATCCGGTAGTGGACGAATGCCGTCATCCCGGCCACGATCCCCCACGAGATCATGATCCGGCAGATCCACTTCCGCGCACTCCAGCGCTCGACCAGGAGCGTCCCGGGGATCTCCAGGACCAGGTAGCCGATGAAGAAGACGCCCATGCCAAAGCCGAACGCAGCCTCGGTGAAGCCCAGCGGCGCCAGCTCGCGCTGCATGTCGAGTTTCGCGAAGCCGACGTTGACCCGGTCGACATACGCGATCACATAGCTGAGGAACAGTAGCGGAAGCAACCGGACGTACGCCTTGGCACGCGCGCGGTCCAGCGGGCCAGCGGTTGGGGGAGAGATCGACATGTGGCAGGCTCGCTCGCTCGATGGAGAGTCGTCGGGTCACGTCGGAAACCGAGGGTAACGCGCCGGAAGGCCGATCGCAAACCTCCGGCGGCCCGTTAGTTGGGGATGGCGACGAAGACCGAGTCCTGGTCCAATTGATGGGACCGGAGACGTGGGGACGAGCCCGCGACGGTCTTCCGGTGTTCGCCGATCGGCCGATGGTCCTTCATTCATGAAAATCCAGAGACCCGGACCGAAGCTTCTCCGCGCGGCGAGATGGCCGATTCTCGGGGCGATCGCAATCGGTACGGCGATCGTCGCGTCTGTCCTCTGGCCTGAGAGCGGCCCGCAGGGCGCCAGCGCTCCGATGGGAGACAACAGCCCGCGCGCTTCCTCAGACCTCCGCGAGAGTGGCCTCTGGCGGCGGGCCGATGCACCGGGGATCGATCGGCCGCCGACGGTCCCGGCCGATTCGGCAAAGATCGCCGACGACGAGGAGGTCCTCGGCGTGATCGTCGACGGCCACCCACGCGCCTATCGGCTCCTGCCGTTCCACAAGAACTCGGCGCACATCGTCAACGATGTGGTCGGGAATCGACCGGTCTCGATGACCTATTGCGATCTCACCGACTGCGTCCGGGCCTATTCCGGTCCGCCCGGCGCCGGGCCGCTCGATATCCGCCAGGGCGGCCTCCAGTACGGCCGGATGATCGTGAGGGTCGGCGACGCTTACTACTGGCACCGCGACGGCCAGCCCCACGATCCCGACGCCCACGCTCCGCCGTTCCCCTATCCCGACTGCCCCTTCGAGCGCCGAAAGTGGGGCGAATGGCGGCGGCTTCACCCCGAGACCGACATCTATCTCGGCCCACCCCCGGCCCGACACTGAGGCGAACAACCTCCAGGATCGCGCCAGGAACCGGGCCGATCCCGATCACCCACACAGACACTCCCGCAAGGCCCGCCGACACGTTCGGAACGCCGCGCGAAGGCCGCGCCGCTTCGACCCCTGGGAAAGTGGCGTCGCGTGCCGGGTTCTGGTCCAATGAACCTCTCGACGTTGCCATCGTCGTCCCCCATCTCCGAGAAACGGACCCATCCCCATGCCGGCTCCGATCCCCGGTCTGCTGAGATCCCGCCCGGCGACGATCGCTCTGACCGCGGCCCTCGCCATCGCCTCGGCGCTCGTCGCGGCCTCGTTCTGGTCCGACGACGCGAGGAACGTCGGCGCCGGGACTTCTTCGAGCGAGGTCTGGTGGCGAGTCGAGGGACCGGGCATCCTCCGACCCGAGGTGGTTCCCGCCGACCGGGCGACGATCGGCGATGACGAGGAAATCCTCGGCGTGATCGTCGACGGCCGGCCCCGCGCCTACCGCCTGGGTGCCTTTCTGGATCCGTCGGCGCACATCGTCAACGACGTCATCGGCGACCGTCCGATCACAGTCGCCTATTGCAACCTCTCGGACTGCGCCCGGGCCTACGCCGGATCGCCCGGCGGCGCGCCGCTCGATATCTCACAGGGCGGCCTCAAGGACGGACAGATGATCGTCCGGGCTGCCGGCGGCTACTTCTGGCACCGAGACGGCCGACCCTTCGAGCCTGCCCCCGGCGTCGGCACCGAGCGCGCGTTTCCCTATCCCGATTTCCCGATGGAGCGGCGGAAATGGGGCGACTGGCGCCGCGAGCACCCGACGACCGATCTCTACGCGACCCCGACTCGTCCGTAGACTGATTCCCGGGAAGAAACGGTGGAAATGCGCCGTCCATCCTGATACATTTCCTTACGCCTCATCGAGTCGCACATTTCTGGTGCGTTAAGTCCGTTGAAGCGCTCATGTCTCAAGGGGAGAAGCCATGAAAATGACGCGGTGGATTTTAATGGGCCCGGCGGCGGCGACCGTCGCGGTCTCGCTTTGGGGCTGCAGCGATGACCGCCCGGCGGCCGAGGCGTCGCAGGCCGAGGCCAAGGTCACGGGCACGGTGAAGATTCACGGCAAGCCCATGGCTTCCGGCGAGATCACCTTCAATCCTGCCAACTACCAGCGCGACGCCGAGCCGCGGAAGGCGCCGATCAAGAACGGGTCGTATGAGATCACCACCCTGGTCGGCCAGAACTCGGTGCTGGTCTCCGGCCCCGAGATCACCAGGGAGCCGGAGCTCGGCTACGCGGCGCAGTCGATCGACGTGAGCGCGTCGGGCAGCACGCTGAACATCGAACTGCCACCCCCGCAGCAGCCCGCGCCGACGACCACCACCGAGCCCGCGGCCAAACCGTCCGCCGAGCCTACAGCCAAACCGTCCGCCGAGCCTACAGCCAAACCCAAATCCGAACAGCCGTGAAGTTCGGCCCCTCGTCCGGGAGCCGGCTTTCGGCTCCCAGACGAGACCGACGATCTCCGCGCAACCTCAATAGCTGTCGGACGAGACCGTCTCGCCGCCGGCGCGCGAGCCAAGAGCCCACCAGGTGACCACACTGACGCTCGCCTTGACGAACCGAACCGAGCCGTCGCACATCAGCAGGTTGACCCCGCCGGGATGGCGGCTGCTGGCCGTCGCCGCCGCGCCGTCGTTGACCCAGGAGTTGTTCGAATCGTCGCAGCTCCAGCTATTTGGCGGCATCAGGTGATTGTAGAGTCCGGTCTCGGGGTGGCCGTCGAACCAGAGCTGCCCCTGCGAGATCGCTCCATTGGTCGCCAGAACCGCCCTCGGACCGCTTGCCGGCGACGCCTGGCAAAGCTGGTAATATTGCTGCGGAACCGCGTCGAGCCAGACCGACTGCCCATTGATCGTTCCCTTCCCCGCGTTGATCGGGGCCGAGGAGATCGCCGAGGTCGGCATGAGCGGGTCGAACTGGTCGCTGTACGAGCCGATCCCCTTCACCTTCTCGCTGAAACACCCGGTGTTGCTCAGCCCGTCGGTGATCGCCGCGAAGTCGATCGGCGTGCAGTTATTCACCGAGAAGAAGCAGCCGTTGCAGGCGCCGTGGCGGTGATTGTCGAAAAAGGCCTCGGGAGCGTTACCGGCGTTCCCGCAGTAGCTTTGATGCCCCTCAATGTTGGTCAGCCGGTCGATATCCGACGGGCAATTCAACACGTTGAGCCTCGACCGGAAAATGGTCGTGTTGGCGGGATTGCCCGGCCAGGCCGCGCCCCCCGTGTTCGCAAAATTGATCGAGTTGTACAGGTTTCCCTGCTCCATGAAGGGCAGGAGCATCACCGAGGCCGACCAGTCGTTCCAGCCAGTCCCGAAGTGACCCGCCGGCAGCGAATTGATCGCGCCGTGGTAGTTGTGCACCGA